>CATITW010000307.1 GCA_949547975.1 Cryomorphaceae bacterium
AGCCATACTCGGTCAAATATCCGTGGAAAACTGTAGCGGATCAGTACACCTACAAAGAATAAGCTGATGGTATTGCTGGTGATGTGATTAAGGTCG
Organism: Cryomorphaceae bacterium; assembly: GCA_949547975.1. The sequence continues at coordinate 97 of CATITW010000307.1, forward strand.
CCGTGAAGGAATGGAAAGAGTAGCACGCCGTACCACTGGTCAGTACTCCCTGGGAGTAGGCCGTAGGCGCCAAAATTGGTTTGGAGGACCCACTCGAGGGCAAATACAGACCAGATGACGATCGACCATAGCGCCGGCCACAGAAAAAGTCCTTTGTGAATTCCATATGTACTCCAATCTGACATAGCGAAAAGATAGTTACTTTCACGACATGAAACCGTTAGCAGAACAGCTCCGTCCACAACACCTAGACCAATATCTAGGCCAAGAACATTTGGTGGGACAAAATGGCGCATTGCGCAAAAGTCTCGATATCGGACGACTCCCGTCCATCATTCTATGGGGGCCTCCAGGAGTGGGAAAAACCACACTTGCACTGCTGCTCGCAAAAGACTTGGATGCACCACTCTACCAGCTCAGTGCAGTAAGTGCCGGGGTCAAAGATGTTCGCGAGGTGCTCGCTACGGCAGAGAAGAAAAGTCTGTTCGACACGAAAAGGCCCATTTTGTTTATCGATGAAATTCATCGCTTTAACAAAGGACAACAAGACAGTTTGTTGCACGCCGTAGAGCGCGGATACATCACGCTGATCGGTGCCACAACCGAAAATCCAAGCTTTGAGATCAATGCTGCCCTATTGTCCAGGATGCAGGTGTATGTTCTGAATTCGCACAGTGCGGAGGATTTACACCGGATGATAGAATTGGCCAATGCTACCGAATATGCGCAGCAAAAATCTATTGAGATTACCGCCCACGAATTCCTGATTCGTCAATCCGGCGGAGACGCGAGGAAACTGTACAATCTGATCGAGTTGTGTTTTGGCCAAAGCAATCAAGGACAAACCATCGATGAACCGTTCGCGCAGCAGATCCTTAGTAACGCACAAATCCGTTATGATAAAGGAGGCGACGAGCATTATAACATCATTTCAGCCTTGATCAAATCCATACGAGGCTCCGACCCTCAAGCAGCCGTGTATTATCTAGCACGCATGATTGAAGGCGGCGAAGATGTGAAGTTCATCGCCCGACGTCTCATCATTTCAGCAGCAGAAGACATCGGCCTAGCCAACCCCAATGCGCTGATGTTAGCGAACGAAACCTTCAGCGCAGTAGAACGTGTAGGCTGGCCTGAAAGTCGAATCATCTTAAGCCAGTGCACGATTTATTTAGCAACCTCACCAAAATCTAATAGTGCTTACCTCGCTATAGGAAAGGCGCAAAAGACCGTACAGCAAACTGGCGCCCTTGAAGTTCCAGACCACTTAAAGAATGCAAGCTCCTCCTTAGCGAAGGATTTGGGACACGGCAAAAATTACAAGTACCCGCACGACCATGCAGGCGGTTTCATCCACCAAGAATATTTGCCCGACGAGCTTCAGGGAACGACGTTTTGGCAGCCCTCTCATGCAAGTTCTAAGGAACAGCAGCTGGGAGAGCAGCAAAAGTCCCTGTGGAAGGATAAATACGGCGCTTAACGCAGGAGCACTTCGGTACGTCTGTTTTTCGCTCTCCCCGCCTCTGTATCGTTTGAACTGATCGGTTCACGCATGCCCTTTCCTTCGGCTTGTAGTCGGCTGGAATCGATGCCTAGATCACGTAAATAGCTCACTACAGCCTCCGCACGTTCAAGACTCAAGCGCTGGTTGTAACCCGCAGTCCCTTGATCGTCCGTATGTCCAATGATCGTCGCCTGCAACTCCGCATTCGTTTGGAGCACTTCATACAAGGCCTTAAGCTCCTGAGTACTCTGCATCAAGAGTTCGCTTTTGTCCAATTCAAAATAGATATTTCTCAGCACAAAGGAACTGCCACGCTCCATCGGTCGCATTGCAATCTCTACCGCTGACCTCGCATCTTCTAGAATCTCTATACGTTCCGAGTACGGCAAATAACCAGCCTTCTTGCCGGTAAACCCGTAGGTCTTCCCCGGTGTAAGCATCGGTCGCACAGCACCCGTAAATGCCGCACTAAACCCTTCAAACAGCACACGTCCATCCTCTAGATCGTACACGGAGATTTCCGCTCCAGCAAGTGCCTCCCCGCTGCGCTCATTCACCACAACCCCATTCACAAACACAGTTGCTAACGGGCGGATGCGCTCTGGCAATTCAAACGCATACAAATCCAAACCGTCGCCAAACGAAGAAATGGGTGCATTCCACTTCGCCCTATTGGAAGCAAAATATCCCTTAGTCCCTGTGTAATCTACGATAAATGAAAATTCATCGGAAAACCCGTTCAACGGGAACCCTAGATTCTCCGGAGTACTCCACAACGTATCGCCAAGGTAACGCGTCATGAAAAAATCCGAACCACCGATACTGGGCACACGCTCCGAAGTGTAATACAACGTCGTTCCATCAAAATGCATGAAGGGACTGCTTTCGCGCTTATTCGTATTCACCGGACGTGGCAACGGATGGACCTCAGACCACACCCCATCGGAATCGAGCGTCGCTTTATAGATATCTAGATTGTCGCTTTGACTGTGTCTTCCACGAACAAAAAAGAGCGTTCTTCCATCCGGCCCTAAGGACGGCTGCGATTCCCAAGCCCCTGTATTCACTTTACCAGGCAACAATTCAGGTTTCCCCCAACCGCGCTTTGGGTCATAGCTGCTGCGGTACAAATCGCAACTCCCCTTTCCTCCAGGTCGATCACAGGCGGTAAAAATCATGGTGGTTCCGTCCGCACTGATCGAAGCGGCCCCCTCATTCCCACGGCTGTTCAAATACCCTTGCATCGGCGTTGCTCTAGCGCTCCATCCGTTACCTGTTCTCGAGGCAACCCATAAATTTTCATCGGTTGCTGGCGCATCCATATCGCGTGCAGTGAACATCAGCTCTGCGCCATCCCCGGTAATACAAGGGAAGTATTCCATTTTATCGTCGCTAAAAACCAATTTTTCAATCACCACACTCTGGCGATCTTCCTGAAATTCAGCATACTTTTCTTTCCCAAACTTCATATTAGCCAGCTCCTGTTCGGCCACCTTCTTTCGCTCCTTACTTAAGCGCGCTTGCGCTAAGAACACCTCGTAATTTTCTATGGCGATGTCCCACTCGTAAAAGTATTTATGGATCCTAGCTTTCTTTAAGTAAAGACTCGATAGTGGCTGACGAGCGATCGCTTCATCGTAATACTTCAAGGCTTTTTTCAAATCCCCCTCTTTCGAAGCCCGATCCCCAGCGTAAATGATCGGCTGGTAATAACCTTGATCACTCTTTTCTATGGCTCGCTCCAAAAAGCGCCAACCCTCATCCGCTTTATTCAAGGCGAATGCATTCACCGCCTTTTGAAAACTCTTTACTGCAGCTTTGTTTTGAGCAGATGTCGAAAAGCTTAGCGTAAGAAGTAGGATGAGCGTAGTTAAAAAGTGGCGCATAGAGAGTAATTTTGTCGTTTACGAAGATATCTCATACCCATTGAATACGCAGAGAATTGTACTTACTGGTGCTCCGGCAACCGGCAAAACCACCTTGAGCCTTGAGTTAGAGCGCAAAGGCTATACCGTTTTTCACGAACAAGCACGTGAAATCATCGCCGAAAGCCTGCGCAGTGGTTCCGATATTTTGCCTTGGAAAGACCTTGACGGTTTTACTGAGGTCGTTTGGCGCCTGAGAAATGAGCAGTATCGAAGCGCATCGTTGAAAACTATTAATTTCTACGACCGTACAATTATTGACTCCTATGCGTATCTTTTGAAAGGAGATGTTCCCACTACAGATGCGCAGCGCAATGATTTGAATCAGCTGCGGTTCGATAAGGTATTCATTCTTCCAGTATGGCCTGAGATTCACTCTTTAGATAAGGAGCGTATGGAAACCTTGGAAGACTGTTACCAGGTCAACGACTACATGCACCAGGCCTATAGTGAACTGGGGTACGAGCTGATCGAAGTACCTTTCGGCACTGTGGAGGAACGCATTTCCTTCATCCTAAGCTCTCTATGACCATAAACGACGCAAAGAAGGTTCTAAAACAATACTGGGGATACGACGATTTTCGCGGCCT
>CATITW010000308.1 GCA_949547975.1 Cryomorphaceae bacterium
GTGTCGAGCGCTAATTCGTGTTCCTGCTTGTCGAGACCGATGTAGTGGAAGGTTTGCGGAGCGCTTAAGAATTCCTCCTTGCGCAAAATGTGCGGCTGGAAGGAGAGCTGACCGCCTTCGACTTTGACGCCTAATTCCCCAAAACGAGAAAGTAGATCTTCTTTTACTTGGCCTGTCATACCTGGCTGCTGAGCGCCTTTACCTCCCGGCGTGTGCGAATACGGATCCGTAGGGAACGCGCCATACAGCTCCGGCGATTTATGTGCACCGATACCGGCCATGATCTCAAAGTAGTGATCAAACATGCGACCTACGACCGCTGGATCTTCGCCTTCTGCCACCGCTTGCTCCGTAGTTTCGTACGATGCCAATTGCAGCTTGCTTACCATGTGCCAGTAGATCGACCCCAATCCTTCGTAGCCGAAGAACGTTCCTGAGCGACCTGTAAAGCTCTTATGATCAAAGACTTCTTCAAAGATTTGAGCCAGCAAGCCGCGTTCACCCTCGACTAAAGAAGCATAACGCTCGTCCAAAGTATCTAAGGCTGCATGCAAGCTGTTCACATTATTGAAAGTGCCGTTAAAGTGGTACTCCCCGTTCACATCGCGCGTTACGACATGACGATTCCCGTCTGCGATCAGCGTTTTGACCAATTCCGAAGCCTCCGCTCGTGCCGCAGGAATGGTGTTTTTATCGACAAACCTGGCCAATTCCTTGTTCGGGTACAAAATATACGAGTACTGGTCCTCGCGGAACAGTGCCGATGCCTTCAATGCGTCAAACACTTCAAGCGCTTGTTTCGGAGATAAATATCCTGAGCTCAATGCGGCCACCTGACCTTCCAACATTTGTGGCAGGTACGAAACCGCTACACCGCTCGCGTCATAGGTCATCAGATTGTACGCATGGAACAGCTTGTCCTCGCGCTGATTCGCACGAATGGAGTGCTCCAAGAAGGCTTTCGAAACACTCACGAACGCTTCTACATCATCCACTGCGAGCACTTCACGCTCACCGGAAAAACCGTTGTCGTAAATGGCCCAGCGGTACGTACTCGCTGCTTCACCCAAACCGTCCAGCACTTCCTTGCGCTGTGCATCCGAGATGGTGCCCTCAAGCAAACCTTGGTGCGATTCCAATGTGGATTTAACCGCATGGAAGAACGTCGCCAATTCCGCACTCACCTTCACTTCGCCATGCTGTCCGTTCAAGACGCCTTCAAAGAAGGCAAGGAACCTGCGCAAATAGTACAAGGTCACCATAGAAACCCCATTTCCTACGAGCGCGTTGTTCGCATCGTTCCACTCCGGGCGCTGGGTATTCATCCAGATACCGCCTTCAGGGATGAGGTTGGACACCTTCGCAAGAACGGTCGCGAGGATCTTCTCTAAGAAATTGACCTTATGGATGGCGCCGGAGCCGTCTTCCAAAAGCGCTCCATCGATCCCGAGGGCAGCGCGTTTTTCTTGGATGGCTTCTTCGCCTTTCCAATCAAAGTCAATCGTATTTTTCGGGTCTTTCACGATCGCGCTGTACGGCTTGATCTGGTACGGCACATTCGCGTAGACAAAAAGGTCATTGTTGAAGTAGTTGCTCAACGTACCCGGCTGGTGCTTCTCGATAAATTCGAGGAATTTCAACAGGTAGATGATCTGATGATCCCCCCAGTAGCCGATGTACGACCAAGGGTTGTCCGGTTCGATCGTTTCCCAGTCGAATCCGTCTTTAGTGACGCGGTACGGGTTGTACCCATCGAAAGTTGTTGCGTTGAGGAATTTGTGAATCATTCCCTCCATAAACTCTGGGTAGCTGTGTGCAAGTGCTTCCCAATTCTGGAAGATATCACGCCAGTTTCCTTGGTAGTCGAGGATTTTAGAACCGTCCTCTTCGTTACGTGTGTTGATGGCAAATTTATTCCAAGGGCGCGACGGATCGCCATGGCGGCGGCTAAACTTCAACGGCAAGTACTCGAAGCACAAGCGTTTAAAATCGAGATCCGAGGAATCCGAACCTAGTGTCTTTAGATGATCCAGATCAAACACCTCTGGCAACGCTTCTAGTGTCGACTTGTGTTGAGTAAAAACCACCTTGTTCGCCTTGGCCATGTACGGGACAAAATCGGCCTTTTCGATGCGGTAGTTGTCGTCAAAAATTCCACCACGCATGATGTTGAACATCGTGTTTGCGAAATGGCGAATATTCAATAAACGATCCCCGGTGAGCTGCAAACCATCAGAGGCTGCAACTAGTTTTACGAGCTGCTTCGAACCTGCTTCGATGTCCGTAAGAACAGCTGCGTGAAGCGCTGCTGGATCTGCGAGTTCTGCTTTAAGTGCAGCCACATCCGTTGCGCTTTTGTTGATATCAGCAACAAGCATCCACTCCTTGCTCGCACCAGTGCTCAAGGCTACTGTGCTTTCCATGAAGTAGGCGCCTTTTTCCGCTTTCACATCGACTTCTTGCTGGAGCGCTGCGCCTGTTCTGAAGGCTGCAAGCTGCTTGGAGCAAAGTAAACGGGTCGCTTCAGGCATGCCCAACGACCAAACGAGGTTAGCTTTGAGGGCCTCACTTGGCTCTGCTTTATCCACAATAATCGCACTAAGGCTGTAAATACCAAGTGCAGTGTCTTGCTCTAATTCACATTTCTTGTATGCATCCACAAGGTTGCTGCTCGCGTTCTGAAGCGCTTCTTCGATACCGCTTGGCAAGATGTTTTGAATACCGTCGACCAGACGAACGTTCACCTGCTCATTGCCGGTGTTCAGCAGCGAAGCCTGGCGCACAAATCCGTACGTATCGCTTGAATTCCACTCGTAGTGGAACGACAAACCTAGATCGTGGTTGATCTCTTCAAAGCGCACTTTATTTCCATACGAGTTCTTGTAGAGGTTGCGGGTGATCTGGTACACTCCTGCATATTTTGCAGAAAACGGCTCCCACAGGTAAGTTTTGCCCGAACGCGCTACGAGGAAGATGGTTTTGCTACCCGTAGTTTCACTGGATTCTGTGATTTTATCGTCCGTGTAGTACGGGAAAAGCGCATTGTTGCTGTCTTTTCTTCCTGCTGACAAACTCCCCGTGCTCGAGATGAACATCCAGTGGTTGGAGTTGCTAACGATGCTCATAAAGAATGGGCGCATCGTGTCGTAGTTCGCTATCTTGTAGAAAGATTCTTGACCAATTTTAACTTCTTCACCCTGCACCTCGTTGTGCCCAGTATGTAGTTTTTGATCGCCTAAATAAATCTCGTTTTGTGCCTTCATGCTCAAATTTCACTCCCGCTTCTCGCAGGACATTTTCATTTTTAATGGGCAGGTCACACCTTTTATCGGTGCAGCGCCTTTCCATCGCTCCTTGTTGTCGTGTCATTTTCTCGCCGCAGCGCACCAGGCATAAACCAAGCCCAGTAAACGCTGTAAAACTCGGGGAAATGTGTACAGATCCCTTCCTTTTTTCGGCTCTACAAGTATACTCACTCTCTGCCGGACGCACGCCGGACAATTACAGGACAAATCAGTATTTATAGGGGTTAAAGGGTACTTATATCGCTTTCAACCAGCCTAGACACGTCAGAAAGGTTTCGCTTTTTTCCCGTACTTTAGATTCCTATAGCAATTTCCCATGACCCGAATTTTTACCGCCTTTTTGGCCCTCACTTCGCTAGCATTAACGGCTCAAAACGAACCGCTCGATAGCGCCATCGACAGCTGGCATCTGGCCGCTTCGCAGGCGGATTCCTCGACCTATTTTGCCTTCTTCGCAGATACGCAAAGTATTTTCCAAGGCACAGACGCCTCCGAATACTGGACCGCCGCCGAATTTGCGCAATGGGCCGGACCCTATTTCCGGGGTGAGAGCGCATGGACCTTTACCCCGATCGAGCGCAGATGGCACAAGCACCAGGGCGTGAAATGGTTCTCAGAACGGCTTTCTTCCTCGCACATGGGACTGTGCCGAGGAACGGGCATTGTGATCGAGACGGAGAACGGGTGGAAACTTGACCATTACAGCCTAAGCTTTGAGGTGCCGAACCCGGCGGTTAACGAAATAGTTCCACTCTTGCACCCGGACCGAATAGCTGTTTTAGAATTCCAGCAAGAGCTGAATGCACATTATAAGGACCAGGAGCAAAGCCCGTTGTCTGCGGAAGACCGCAAGGCTTTTCAGGGGCATGAGTTTTTTGACTACGACCCGAAATTTAGGGTGGTTGCCGAGGTAGAATTGACCCCGGAAGCGGAAGTGTTTGATATGGCCACCTCTTCGGGGAAAACTAAGAAGTACCGCAGTTATGGCATTGCTAGGTTTGAGATCGACGGGCAGTCCTACGCGCTTCATTTGTATGAAAGTATGCGACTAAAAGCGATGCCGGAATACCGGGATCATTTGTTCTTGCCGTTTAAAGATGCGACTACGGGAACGCTGAGCTATGGCACGGGACGGTTCCTGGATTTGACCAAACCTTCAGCGGGCACGTCTTTAGTGATCGATTTTAATCAATGTTACAATCCCTATTGCGCGTACAGTGATGGGTATTCTTGTCCTATCACGCCCAGCGAAAACACCCTGAAGACAGCGATAACCGCAGGCATCAAGGGACCTGCCACGCATTAATAGGGCTGTCCGGGTCTTGTCTTTTACACAAAATAGGATTTAGCGATCAAATGAAGCATATTCGCTCGAACAACACAGCACAACATGAAAATCAAAACACTACTCTTCCTACTTGCCTTTGGTAGCATCGCAAGCGCACAACAGTTTGACACCCTTGTTTGGGCGGATGAATTTAACGTGGACGGCTCACTCGACACCGCAAAATGGTGGCACCAAACGGTATTGCCAAACAACGGGCAGAGCTGGTGGAACGGCGAGATTCAGCACTATACAAATAGAGATACGAACTCGCACGCTAGCGGCGGAAACATGTACCTCACGGCCATCAAGGAGACCTTTACGGATCAAAATGTGACCAAGGAATACACTTCGGCGCGCTTGAATTCGAAATTTGCGTTCACCTACGGACGTGTGGAGGTGCGCGCTCAACTTCCGACGGGAGTGGGCACTTGGCCAGCGATCTGGATGCTGGGTCAAAACATCACTGAAGTTGGCGCCTACTGGCAGGTGAATGGTTATGGGACCACTGGATGGCCGGCGTGTGGTGAGATCGACATCATGGAGCACTGGGGACATAATCAGGACCACGTGAGCAGCGCCATGCACACGCCATCAAGCTTCGGTGGAACTGTGAATGTGGGCAGTCAATACGTTCCAGGAGTGAGCACTTCGATGCACGTATATGCGCTCGAGTGGACGCCTACTAAGATGGTGTTTACGGTAGATAGTGTCGAGCACTACACGTATGAGCCGAGCGTTCGTGACATGAATACTTGGCCTTTCGACGATCCCCAATATTTGCTGTTCAACATCGCGATTCAAGGCACGATCGATTCCAACTTTACTTCTAGCCCGATGATTGTCGACTACGTTCGTGTGTACCAGAGCAGCCAGCTCAGTACGGAAGAATTGAAGGAAGCGTCAGTAGAAATCTTCCCAAATCCTGCTTCCAACTATGTAGAGATCGTGCAGCCGTACGAACATGCGACGGCACAGTTTACAAATCTACTCGGCAAAGTGGTGCTGACTCAAGATGCACTGGACATTCGCACGAAGATTGACGTGAGCAGTTTGGCACCAGGGAGCTACATCGCACGGATCACAGATGCGCAAAGCGGTACGTCCGTTCAGCGCACGGTGGTGGTGCAGTAACTGGACCACTAAGGCTGATTCGCACAAGGGTCTATTGCGTTGGTTTTTATATATTTAGAGGACCAAATTTGATAGACTATGCATTTTTACAAAACCTTTGGTAGCGCTGCTGTGCTGCTGACGATGGTCGTAATTGGCCTTGCGGATTCACCCGTCGATGAATGCGGCTGTACTTCAGTCGGCGCTCAAGTATTCAATAACGGCGCAGTTGCTCCAACAACGGTTGAAGTTTCCTATCTCACCCAATGTGTCGATATCGATGTTCCCAGCGTCAGCGGCGTTTCAACAAGCTACACCGATTCTTCTGTGGTCTTTGCGATTGACTCGGCCGTGAGTTTTGACCTGAGGCTTTGGACAAACGATCATGCATCTGGAACAAGCTGTGACGAGCGCACCATTGAAATCTTTGCACAATAAGTCGATTTGATACCATCTGCCCTTTCCAAGAAGAACGCCTTTTTATTCGCTGCACTCAGCTTAACTGTAGGTGTTCTAGCGCATTTTTTCACGAGTGGATTTATTCGCAATCATCTGCCTGATGCAAGCTGGTTGTGTTTTGGGATTTTTCTGTTTTATGGCATTTGGGGGCACTTTAAAAAGTCTCATTACCCTTTTGCACTCGCGCTCGTGTGGGAGGTATGTGAAGTTTGGCTGCACGGTAGAACCTTTGATCCATTGGACATTGTCATCTACGTACTCATTTACGGGTGCTTTATCTGGTTGGGTCGAGTAAAAAAATAATACCACCTCCTTGTGCAGTAATTGGACAAAGAGGGTAGTATGGTAATGAAGTCTATTGTGTTGGTTTTTATATTTTTAGAGAACCAAATTGAATAAACTATGACTTTTTTCAAGACATTAAGTAGCGCTGCTGTTCTGCTCACGATGGTCGTAATTGGCCTTGCTTCTGTTGATCAAAATGAATGCGGTTGTACTTCAGTTGGCGCTCAAGTATTCAATAATGGTGCAGTTGCGCCGTGTACTGTCGAAGTTTCCTACCGCACCCAATGTGTCGATGTTGATGTCCCAACGGTCAGTGGTGTTTCAACGAGCTACACCGATTCTTCTGTGGTCTTTGCGATTGACTCGGCCGTAAATTTTTCCATTAAACTTTGGACAAACGATCAAGCAGCGAATATGAGCTGTGACGAGCGTACCATTGAAATCTTTGCGCAATAAACCGCTTTGATCCACTAGACATTGACATCTACGTTTTGATTTATGGGTGCTTTATCTGGTTGGGTCGAGTAAAAAAATAATACCACCTCCTTGTGCAGTACTTTTGACCTTGATGAGCAAGGGAATCAAGGCAAACAAGAAGAACATTTGGGTCCTCGGAGCAACGGGGTACGTGGGTCAGCTGGTGTCCAGGCGCCTGTTTTCGGAGCGTTTGGAAGGGAATTGGTCAGGACAACTGATCACGATGGGCAGCCGTCGCATCCTTCCTTGGCTGATGGAGCGGACCAATTTTTTTCTCCATCCCCTTGCCGAAATTCCCGTTCAACTGATTCAAAACCAACCTCCTACTGAGCTTTACCACTGTGCGCGCATGGCGGGAAACAGCGACCGTAGCAGAAAAAAAGCCGCTCGTAAGGGCCACAAGGCGAACCAGCGACTGCTGTCGTTGCTTCAGCGCGAGGCCCCGGAATGTACGCTGGTCTATTGCAGTGGAACGCTGATGTACGGCAACACAAATGGGGTGATTGATGAAGGTGCGCCGCTGCGACCCATCGCCTATGCACGCGCCTATGAATATGCGGAACGCCCATGGACGGAGGCTTCAGCGTTGGGCGCGATGGACGTGCGCATTGCACGACCGGCCTGGATTTTAGGGCCGGACTCCTGGTTTGAGCACTTTTTCTACCGCCCAGCGATGCGCGACGGCAAGGTGCCGGTGTACGGAGATGGGACGCAGCGCATGTCAATCATTTCGGTGGAGGACTGCGCGGGGCAATTGGTCCATTTGATGCGCCAAGGAGCGCGCAACCAGCATGCGAACCTCTATGGCTTCGAACCGGTGACCCAGCGCGAGTTTGCACAATGGGTCGCGGAGTTGCTAGGTCTCGAAACGGCCGATGTATCTGCCGCAGACATCACGAAAAAGCATGGAGTTACGGTGTGCGAGGCCCTCACCTCGAACACGCCCGTTACGACGAGGCATAAAGCATGGCGCCAGAGTTACGCGCCCGTTCACACGGATCTAAAGGAACTGATTCAACACACGATCAAGCGGCTGCAAGCTGCGGACTAATTCCTAGTCGTCTTTTCGAAAGGTGTAGAGCATGTATTCGCCGAACTTGCCCAGAGAAGTGGTGGCGATCTGCGCATCCACATCCCACAACATCTGCAGCAGGCGCTTGGGAAGATGGCGGTGAAATTTGTGGTAGTACCAGGCGGGATACAGGATGGAATAGCCTCTGGAATATTCGCATTCCATTTTGGCCAATTTCTTAATCGCCCCCGGACGGTAGCAGCGACTCGCGAGAAAATTGGTCGGAGAATAGCCGCCCCACACCTTTTTCCAGCGTGCGAAGGCAAATTTCGGCTTGAGTTTCAAGAGTTCAATCGCAGTGCCGGCCAGATAATATTTGTTCACGAACGTAAGGACCATGCGGCCTCCAGCGCCCAGTACCGACCGCAGATCTGCGAACGCACCTTCCAGATCGTTCACCGTGTTGAGCGCACCGAAAAACACATAAATCATGTCGAAGGACACGCCGGGGAATCGGTCCGGGATGTCTTCCACGCTTCCCTGCGCCACCCAGGCGTTCTGCAATCCCAAGCGGTCAATTTTTTCCTGAGTCAAACGCACCATTTCAGCCGAGATGTCCAGCCCGTAAAATTTGCGCTCCGGGTATTGCTCCGCGAAATGCACCAGGTCGAAACCGGGCCCAAAACCCACCTCCAAGACGATACTTTGCGCGTACGACTTTGTGTGCTGTCGAAAGCTCTGACGAATGCGCTGCAACGCCGGATTTTGGTGGTAGCGCTGCTCAAAATCCACAGCATCTTTGTCGTAGTAGGTGCCTACTTTATCGTAATAGCTCATCGCGTTGGGAACGTATTTTATAGTCCA
>CATITW010000309.1 GCA_949547975.1 Cryomorphaceae bacterium
ATTCAAGTGTAAAATTCAATTTGAAGTCACGGTTACCGTCCCAGTAATCTTCTGCGAGGTCAGCATCAAGTACAACATATACCTTGCCTTCTTCCATGATCTCTCCTAGTTCAGCCTCAGGAGCGACATTCAATGACGCTTCAGCTGCGCCATCTTCCAATGGATTTTTCACTGCAGCTTCCTGCATAGAAATATCTTCATTATCGCTTGCAAAGGCTACTACGAATGCATTGATATTGGCAAAACCCATCGAATCGTTTGGAGCGACTGTGGCTGAAGTCAATCGAGCATCGCTAATTCTCATTCCGTCAACATAAGCATCACCCAAAGCTTCTGCTAAATCAACAGCGATTTCAGCTTGGCCACTGTTAGGGCCAGCAAATAATGGACCTTCGAGGCTAAACTCAAGATCGTTTACCGAATATTCATGGATTTCGCCAGGGCCAGAGCAGCTAGCTACCATGAAGACTGAAATTGCAACAATTCCAATCGTTCTTAGATATTTAAACATGTGTTTTTGTTTTAAGCACGGAAATATAAAACAATAAAAACAGCCTTCACACTACCCTTGTTCATTTTTGCCAACGCTGTAATCAACATTGGTTCCACGAAATCTACATTCGCTTTGGTATCTTCGCAACATTAAAATGTAGCGCTCGTGCACCCACAGAATCCCTTCTTGAACAATTATAATTTCAATCAACTGGTGAATGCTGTACCGGAGTTAGATGCTCATGTAGTTCCAGGGAAGTTTGCACGCAAGAGCATTGACTTTAGTAATCCTGAGTCCGTTTATTTGCTGAATAAGGCGCTGTTGAAGTGGCGATTTAATGTGAATTGGTCCCTAAAAAAAGGACACCTCTGCCCTGCCGTTCCCGGACGATTCGATTATTTGTTACACGCTCGAGATCTACTGCCTGAAATAGAAGGCAGGCGCGCACGTATGCTCGATGTAGGTGCGGGCGCCTCAATGATCTATCCCCTACTCGCTACGGCAGCGTTCAACTGGGAGTGTGTATGTTCAGAGGTCGATAAAGAGGCCATCAGCTACGCCAAAGGACTGGTCCGTATGAATGCTAATATGATGGGTACGCGCATCCGAAGACAAGAATTCAAGAGCCAATTACTCCAAGGCATCATCGAGAAAAAAGAGACTTTTGACCTTCTCGTCTGCAACCCACCGTTCTACAAGACCAAAAGTGAAGCCCTAGCTGCAAACACGCGCAAGAACAAAAATTTACACGGTAAAGAAGAAGCCAGCCACAACTTTGGTGGCAGCGCCAATGAGTTGTGGTATAAAGGCGGTGAAGAGGCCTTCTTGAAAAAATTGGCCCTAGAAAGCGCCGAATATGGTCAGCAAATTCAGTGGTTTACCTGTTTAGTTTCTAAAAAAGACCACCTGCGCAACTTCAAGCGTTTCATCCGTAAAGGCAACCCTACCGAAATCAAGGTAGTGGAGATGGAACAGGGCAATAAGGTGAGCAGATTTGTGGCATGGACCTTCCAAAATGTGCACGATGAGCCAGGCGAATAATCCCCTTCATGGCGTAAAACTGGCCCATATGGTAGAAGCACTGGTCCAATATTGGGGTTGGGACCAATTAGCCCTTCGCATTCCTGTGCGATGCTTCATGTACGATCCTTCTATAAAATCGGCCCTAAAGTTCCTGAGAAAGACGCCTTGGGCGCGTTCTAAGGTTGAGGAACTCTATCTAGACACCTTTCCAAACGGTGTTGAAGAAAAGCTGTAATTCTGCCTTATCTTACCGGTCTAATTACCCATTATAACATGAAAAGAGTATTGTTCATGGGAGCATTGGCAGCTATTGCCCTAAGCTCCTGCAACCCTCAAGAAGAAATGCACACCGAAGATTCTCACAGCGACTTTCAGTGGCAAGTGGACCGCTTTGCAGATATCAAAGTACTCCGCTACCAAATCCCATCGTGGGACGACCTAACCCCACAACAGCGCATCTATACCTACCACCTTACTCAGGCCGGACTAGCAGGACGCGATATCATGTGGGACTGTAATTACCGTCATAACTTAGAAATCCGTCGTGTGTTGGAAGCTATTATTTCTAGCGAAAGCGTGGATAAGGAATCTGCCGCTTATGCCGATTTCGAAGTGTACGCCAAGCGTGTATTCTTTGCCAACGGTATTCACCACCACTACAGCAACATGAAGTTTGCTGCTGATTTTGACCAGGATTGGTTCCTTCAAACGCTGGCAGACCTCGGTATCGAGCTTTCAGAAGAAGCGCAGCGCGCCATTTTCGACCCGAGCTTTGATGCAAAAAAAGTAAACCGTGCAGACGGCGTAGATTTATTACTTGCCTCTGCAGTAAACTTCTATGCGCCTGACATTACGCAAGCAGAAGCAGAGGCTTTTTATGCTGCGAAAGAAGATGCTGATCCTACACGTCCAGTAAGCCACGGTTTAAACAGCCGTCTTTCTCGCGACGAAAACGGAGAGATCTACGAAGAAGTATTTAGCGCTCGTGGACGCTATGCAAATAGCATTAAAGAAATCATGGGCCACCTCGCGAAGGCTCAAGAAGTAGCAGAAAACGAGGACCAGGCAAAGGCACTCGGCCTCTTGATCGAGTACTACGAAAGCGGTGACCTGACTAAATGGGACGACTACAACATTGCGTGGGTAAGCACTACCGGCGGCGATGTAGATTATATCAACGGCTTTGTAGAGGTCTACAACGATCCTATGGGCTATAGAGGTTCTTACGAGACTGTAGTTCAGGTAAAAGACTTCGATGCTAGTGCACGTATGGCTGTTGTTGCCGATAACGTTCAATGGTTTGAGGACAATAGTCCAATTATGGACGAGCACAAAAAAGAAAGTGTCGTCGGTGTCAGCTACAAGATTGTTACCGTAGCTGGTGAAGCAGGCGATGCCTCTCCTTCTACGCCTATTGGAGTCAACCTTCCAAACGCCAACTGGATCCGTGTAGAGCACGGTTCTAAATCCGTATCTCTTGGAAATATTGAAGATGCCTACCACGCAAGTGCAGGCAAAGGGATGGCCGAAGAATTTGGCTTCTCTACCATGCACAATGAGCGCGCTGAGAAATACGGTGAACTAGGTTCTAAAATGCATACCGCCCTTCACGAAGTGGTGGGTCACGCCTCAGGTAAAATCAATCCTGGCGTGGGTACACCAAAAGAAACCTTGAAGAACTACAGCTCAACACTGGAAGAGGCTCGTGCCGACCTTGTGGCATTGTATTTCATCCTAGACGACAAGATGCAGGAGATTGGCCTGATGGAAAACAAAGAAGCCGGCTACGCTGAGTTTGACAACTACATCTCAAACGGTTTGATGTTGCAATTACGCCGTATTTTACCTGGAGACGATATCGAAGAAGACCACATGCGCAACCGTCAGCTGGTAGCCTCTTGGGCCTTTGAGCGCGGACAAGAAGAGAATGTCATCGAGCGCAAAGTCATCGACGGTAAGACCTACTTCGTGATAAATGATTACGACAAGCTTCACGGGTACTTCGGAGAATTACTTCGCGAAATCCAGCGCATCAAAAGCGAGGGTGATTTTGAAGCCGGTAGAATGCTTGTTGAAACATACGGCGTTAAAGTTGACCAAGAACTTCATGCAGAGGTATTGCGTCGTTCTGAACCATTGAACCTTGCACCCTATAGCGGTTTTGTGAATCCTGAAATGGAGCCTGTTATGGAAGGTGATAGCATCATTGATGTGAAAGTCACCTATCCTATGGACTTCCTTGGACAGATGTTGCGCTACGGCAGCACATACAGCTTTGAGTAAACACGCTTTTGAGTTTGTATATGAAAGGCGCCCCAGCTGGGGCGCCTTTTTTTGTTCTAAAAGAGGTATCTTAATAGCACTAAGACCTAACGCATGCGACAAGAAAAAACCATTCGCTACACGCTCCACGAAGATTGGAGGTCCTCAGCGATTGTTCCAAAGCCTATTGAGGAGAAACTCGAAGAACTCTTAGAATCGGCCTATGCCCCCTATTCAAATTACCCCGTTTCAAGTGTCGTTCTCTTAGATAATGGGCACACTGTGGTCGGTACCAATCAAGAGAATGCAGCATTTCCAGATGGATTGTGTGGAGAGCGGGTCGCAGTCCTCGCAGCCAAGGCAGCATTCCCTAAGGAGCGTATTAAAGCCATCTATATTATGACAGGTGAAAAGCAAAGGTCACCGGCAGCTCCTTGTGGATCGTGCAGACAAGTACTCCACGAAACTGAGCTTAGGCAAGAAAATCCTTATCAATTGTTCCTGATGAACAGAACTTCCGATGCCCTTGAATTTACTGGAGTGCAGGATTTGCTGCCCTTCAGTTTTACTTTACCTAAAAACCTATGAAAACAAAAAAAGAAATCGTCGATAATTGGCTTGTAAGATATACAGGAGTAGCCTTAGAAGATTTTGGAAACTACATTTTATTGACCAATTTTCAGCACTATGTAGACCTCTTTGCCCAGCTTACAGGAGCTGAGATTCAAGGTAGAGACAAGAGTATGAGCAGTGCCACGCACCAGGGAATTACGATGATCAACTTTGGAATGGGCTCTCCTAATGCTGCCACCATTATGGACCTGTTGTCAGCCATAGAACCAAAAGCAGTGCTGTTTTTGGGGAAATGCGGCGGGCTGAAAAAACGAAATTCTATAGGTGATTTTATTCTCCCTATTGGCGCAATACGTGGGGAGGGTACCTCAGACGATTATTTCCCACCCGAAGTACCGGCTATGCCTTCATTTGCTTTGCAAAAGGCTGTATCAACTACCGTACGGGATAACAACATCAACTATTGGACGGGCACTGTATATACTACCAACCGAAGAGTCTGGGAATTTGATGACGAGTTTAAAGAATACCTGTTGGCCATTCGTGCCTACGCCATTGATATGGAAACCGCTACCTTATTTACAGTAGGCTTTCACAATCACATCCCGACAGGGGCACTGTTACTTGTAACGGATTCGCCTATGGTCCCTGAAGGCGTTAAAACCATGGAAAAGGATAAAGAGAATTCAAGGAAATTCGACGAAAGCCATGTACAGCTTGGTATTAAGAGCCTTGAACAACTAATCAATAACGGAAATACCATACGCCATTTGAAGTTTTAAAATTTTTACTAAAAACCTTTATTAAGGGGTTGTTTAGAACGATTCTTGATAGTACGTTTGTTGTGTTATTTAAAATCAGTCTAAATAATTCAGATGATTGCCCCGCTCCTATTTGTAATCAGTTTCGCAACAGCCGAACCTTCAGATACTACTCTTCCCGCACCGGTAGAATTAGAGAGTATTACCATCACATCAACACAATCGAAAACGAACCATAGATCGTCTTCGGAATTAGTCCTCCCAATGGTTGAATTGGCCCGATTCAATGTAGTAGATGGAAACACCTTATTGCAATCGCAGCCCGGGGTATACACCCAACAGGAGGACGGCTGGGGCCTAAGATTGAACATCGGTATACGCGGAACGGGTGTAGAGCGCTCCTCTAGAATTACTTTGATGGAAGACGGCATTCTCACTGCGCCAGCTGCCTACTCTGCCCCTGCAGCTTATTACTCACCGGTACTTTGGAAGTACGAGCAAATTGAAATTCTCAAAGGAGGCGCTGCATTAATTACGGGTCCTCAAAGTACTGGGGGTGCAATTAATTTTGTCACGGCTACACCGCAAGAAAAGGACTACCATCAAATTAGAACCACTGCTGGTGCCTATGGCCGACTCATGGCGAATGCACGTGGGCAAGTTACCTTAAACGATCGAAGCCAATTCTTCTATGGGTTAGGCAGAAACGGGGCAGATGGATTCAACAATATTGACGGTCAGCGATATGGCGGATTCGGATTGAACGATGGTTACTTGAAATGGATACAGCACCTA
>CATITW010000310.1 GCA_949547975.1 Cryomorphaceae bacterium
ATCATCACTGGGTAGCCGATAGCTTCCGCAGTTTTCAGGGCGTGCTCGTAGGTTTCCAGAATCCCTTCAGAACCTGGCACACAAGGCACACCAGCTTCTTTCATGGTTTCTTTCGCGGTAGCTTTGTCCCCCATCTTGTCGATCTGGTCTGCTGACGCTCCGATAAACTTGACTCCATGCTCTGCACAGATTCTAGAAAATTTAGAGTTCTCGCTTAAAAAACCATATCCTGGGTGAATCGCATCTGCGTTAGTGATCTCGGCAGCTGCCATGATGTTTGGAATACTCAGGTAGCTTTCTGAAGAAGCTGCAGGTCCAATACATACCGCTTCATCTGCAAAGCGCACATGAAGTGAGTCTGCATCTGCCTGAGAGTATACTGCCACGGTTGAAATGCCCATTTCTTTACACGTACGAATGATACGTAGGGCAATCTCACCACGGTTGGCAATGAGTACTTTCTTAAACATAATAGTCTGTTTAGTTCCTCGTTACGAAGGATCAACCAAGAACAATGGCTGGTCGTATTCGATCGGGCTTTGGTCGTCAACAAGTACTTTAACGATAGTACCGCTTACTTCACTTTCGATCTCATTGAAGAGTTTCATCGCTTCAACAATACACAATACGTCTCCCGGTTGGATGCTGTCGCCTACTTTCACGAAAGGTGGCTGATCTGGCGAAGCACTGCGGTAGAACGTACCGATCATTGGAGATTTGATGGTAATGTAGTTGCTGTTGTCTTCTGCTGCTGGAGCATCGGCTGCCGCTGCTGGGGCTGCTGCCGGAGCTGGAGCCGCTTGCATCGGCATCTGCGCTTGTGGAGCCATGGCCTGAATGTAAGTAGGCTGGTTTTCGGCAGGATCAGAAGCGGTTTTAATGTTAATCTTGAAATCTTCTGTTTCTAGACTCACTTCTTGTGCGCCGCTTTTTGCAACGAATTTGATGAGTGCTTGGATTTCTTTCAAGTCCATAATCTGAGTGTATTTAGGAATATGAAGTTACGAGTTATTTTTTATCGATGGCCCATTTGACCAACATTGCTCCCCAAGTAAATCCACCACCAAAGGCAGCGAATACGAGGTTGTCACCTTTCTTGAAATTTTCACGGAAGTCCCACAAACACAACGGGATAGTTCCCGAGGTCGTGTTTCCGTAGCGCTCGATGTTGATCAAGACTTTTTCTTTGGTGAGTCCCATACGACGTGCAGTTGCATCGATGATGCGCAAGTTCGCTTGGTGCGGGACTAAATACGCGACGTCATCGCCGGTCATGTTGTTCTTTTCTAAGATTTCCGCAGAGGTATCTGCCATATTACTCACTGCAAAACGGAAGACGCTTTGGCCTTCTTGACGGATGTAGTGTTGCTTGTTGTCGATGGTCTCATGACTTGGAGGAAGGAATGAACCGCCTGCTTCCATTTTGAGGTAGTCGCGACCTACGGCATCGGTACGGAGAATTTCATCCTGTACACCTAGGTCTTCCTCACTTGGCTCCATAAGAACCACACCTGCGCCGTCACCGAAGAGGATACAAGTGGTACGGTCTTCGTAATCGACGATGGAACTCATCACATCAGAGCCTACCACTAAGACTTTTTTGTACTTGCCACTCTCGATAAAGGCAGAGGCAGTACTTACGCCGTACAGAAATGACGAACACGCGGCTTGAAGATCGTAAGCGTAGGCAAATTTTGCGCCGATCTCTTGAGCAATGAATGCACTAGTGATGGCTACGGGCATGTCAGGTGTAACAGATGCGAGAATCACCATATCGATGTCCTCAGTAGTCACGCCATATTCCTGCTTCATGGCCTCGACCGCTTTGATCGCGAGGTATGATGCACCCATGCCTTCTTCGGGCTTTAAGATGCGACGCTCCTTGATTCCGGTTCTAGAAACAATCCATTCGTCGTTCGTCTCGACCATGGTTTCTAGTTCCTTATTCGTGAGTACGTATTCTGGAACGTATCCTCCAACTGCGGTTATGGCTGCTTTCATTGTGTTCTTATTGAAGGGGCTAAAATAGGCGGATTGATTCTTTCTGACCTATTGAAAAAAGAAAAAGTAGCTCTGTTGAGAGCTACTTTTCTAGTATTCAGTAAGTTATGTAAAAGCTAATTAAGCTTTTTCCATGACAACTTTGCCCTTGTAATAGAGCTTACCCTCGTGCCAGTGTGCGCGGTGGTAAAGGTGTGCCTCTCCTGTAGTAGGACAGATGGCCAACTGTTGATCGGCTGCCTTGTAGTGAGTTCTACGCTTGTCTCTTCTTGTACTGGACTGTCTGCGCTTAGGATGTGCCATTTCGCTTAATTATTAATTATTCAACAAGTTTTTTAGTTGATCCCAACGTGGATCAGTGTCTTTCGTTTCTGTTTCGTCCTCTTCTTCTATAAAGTCTTCCAATCCGTTGCCGGCGTTTGGTCCGTACAACTTTGACGGAATGCTTAAAACGACCAGTTCATACAAGTACTGGGCAATGTTGAACTTGTGCTCGCCGTGTGGCAGAATCAAGAGTTCTTCATTTTCGTCGTTAAACGCTTCGCCAAATTTCACCTGCATCTCGAAAGAGTTCTTCAACTCCTGCTCGAACGGTTCGTTGGTCACATCGCAAGGTGCTGTTATGCTGCCTTCAAAGGTGAAATCCAAGTCCAAAACCGTCTCACTTTTCAACATGGTCATGCTGGCTTTACCCTGCAGACCGGTGTAATCGGTGTAACTAAATAGCTCAAAGAACGAGTCATTCAAATCATACTCAAAGTGATGTGAACCAAGGCTTAGGCCTGTATATAGGATAGTAAAGTCCTTCGTTTTCACTTCGTATGTAGGTCTGAATGAGCGTGCAAAGATATTCAAATTGTTGAAAACTTCTAACGCTTATCCTTTTGTTTTTTTAAAGGGTCCTTGGTCATCTCATCGTACATGCCTCTGCGGTGTACAATATCAATCGCTGAGAACAACGCCTGGCGGAAAGAGCTTTCGTTGGCCTTTCCTTCTCCCGCAAGGTGCATGGCCGTTCCGTGGTCCGGTGAAGTACGTACCGTGGAAAGTCCAGCGGTGAAGTTCGTTCCACTTCCCATCGCGATAGCTTTGAACGGAACGAGCACTTGGTCGTGGTACATCCCTAGGACCGCATCGAACTTCGTATCGTAGCCTTGACCGAAAAATCCGTCTGCAGGATACGGTCCTTTTACGATGACATCCTTGGCTTGAGCTGCTGCAATCGCAGGTGCAATGATCTCTTGTTCTTCTTTACCTATGGTTCCCATTTCACCGGCGTGTGGATTCAGACCCAATACAGCGATGGTGGGTTTCACCTTTCCAAAGTCACGTTTTAGGCTTTGTTTGAGAAGCTCGATGGCCTTGGTGATTTTGTCTTGCGTGAGCGCCGTGGCAACTTCACTGATCGGAATATGACCCGTTACCGTTGCTACTTTTAATTGTTCAGCGGATAAAATCATCAGCACCTCGTCCTCAAAGGCTGCTGCAAGATGTCCCGTATGCCCAGAAAAACCTTCTACGGTAGCTGCAATGTTATGCTTGTTGATCGGAGCAGTTACGATGGCATCAATCTTACCTGCTTTCGCTGCTTCGATCGCCGCATCGATACTCTTCAATGCATAGGCTCCACTGACATCCGTCGGGGTTCCTAAATGAAGTTCTACGTTGTCTTCCCAAACGCTTAAAAGGTTGTTTTTACCTTCCCTTACATCCTCTAAGGTGTCGCACAAACGGAAGTTGAATTCGCGTTTGTTGATCGCATTTCTGTGGTACGAAGCCAATTTTCCAGAACCGAATACCACTGGGGTACACAGCTCCAAAATGCCCTCATTTTCCAAGGTTTTTATGATGACCTCTAAACCGATACCGTTCAAGTCTCCTACGGTAATCCCGATGGTTGGCTTGACCAATTCTGTCGGCTCATCATACGCAATTTCTTTACTGGCGAAATCAACATTACTAAGCTCCGCACGCTGAGCCAGGTCTTGTTTGAGCTCTTCAGAAACTTCACCCGCGGCCACGTCTTTAACCGGGCCTTTCGGTTTGCGATTTCTGTTGCGATTTCTTCCGCGACCACGTCCTTCTCCCTCAG
>CATITW010000311.1 GCA_949547975.1 Cryomorphaceae bacterium
TACGGCGAATAATGACGAGTATTCGGCGACACTAGTGGGTACGGATCCTACGACTGACATTGCGCTATTGAAGATTGATGCCTCAGGTTTGAAAAAGGTCACAGTGGCCAATTCTGACCAAGTCCGCCTCGGGCAATGGGTCCTCGCGGTCGGAAACCCGTTCAACTTAACCAGCACGGTCACTGCAGGAATCATCTCGGCAAAAGGACGCGACATCAACATCATCGACGAGCAGAGTGCTATTGAAAGCTTCCTGCAAACCGACGCCGCAGTGAATCCGGGCAACTCGGGCGGTGCCTTGGTGAATACCTCAGGTGCCTTGGTGGGAATAAATACGGCGATTTCTTCGCGCAGCGGTTCGTTCGAAGGGTACAGCTTTGCCGTTCCGGTGAACCTCGTGCTTAAGGTAGTGGGTGACTTAAAAGAATTTGGCCAAGTGCAACGCGCCTTCATGGGCATCAACTACAACGAAGTCACCCCTGCCCTTGCGGCAGAATTGGATCTTGAGGTGAACAGCGGCGTGTACGTGGCGAACGTTATCGAACAAGGTGCTGCGGACGAAGCTGGGATCGAAAAAGGCGACGTGGTGATCAACATCTCTGGCAAAGCCGTAAACACCGGCGCGGATCTCACAGAGGTGATCGGACAGCACCGCCCCGGGGAGCGCTTGAATGTGGTGGTGAACAGGGACGGCACGAACAAGCAGTTTGAATTGTTACTCAAAAACAAGCTGGGCACCACAGAAATGCTCACGCGTGAGGAAGAGATCAAACGCAGCTTTGGTGCCGAACTGAGCGATCTTTCGACGTTAGACAAACGCCGTATGGGCTTACGCTATGGGGTTCGTGTAGAGAAAATCCTCGGTGGCCGATTCCAAAAAGCCGGCATACCTAAGGACTTTATCATCGTCAAACTCAACAACGTATACATCGAAAATGTGGAGAAGTTCGAGGGCCTCATTCGCCAATTCAATCCGGGCGACGGTGTCCTGATTCAGGGCTTCAATCCCGACGGCGAGGCCGACTATTTTGCCTTTGAGTGGTAAACTGGTCGCATTTCGGAGGGTGTTTTAGGAAAATCGGCTTCTAGAAAGTGTAAAATTTACACGACTATTTTCGGAGGTAAACAGATATATTTCAGGGAGTTATGGTTTGTAAACGAATTGGTTTTAGGGTAGTATTCTTCACTAACTTAGAGGGATAGAACCACCAAAAATTCTTTTACTACGATGATTGCTCAACAAGAGTATTCCCAAAAAGTCCATGCGCGTATTCGCAACGAGCGCCTGGCAGTAGACGTTAGTGCATGTGTTCATGAATTGTTTTACGACCGTGGCATCGAGATTGTCATGTTCCGCAACAAACTCATCGATCAAAGTGCGAGTCAAATCCTAGAACTTCACCAGTATGCAAAAGACTTCGTCGGCAAAGCGATCAACATTGATGATTCGCTGCAGATGCTGATGACGTTGAAAAAAACAGCGATCGAGTACGCTAAAATTGACATCGGTCGCTTGACCCACGACTGGACGCGCACCGAGCTGAGCCCAGAGGAATTCATTATTAATCACCTCTCGACGTTCTTTAAGCCCGTAAAGCAGCAACCTAGAGATGTGGTGCTGTTTGGATTCGGCCGCATCGGTCGTTTGCTCGCTAGAGAACTGGTCGCTCAGGAAGGCAGCGGGAAACAGCTGCGCCTTCGTGCCGTTGCCGTTCGTCGCATCGATGCCGCAAGTTTGCACAAACGTGCTTCTTTACTCAAGATCGACAGCGTACATGGGGATTTCCCTGGTACGGTGAAAGTCGACGAAGAGAACTTGGCGCTGATCATTAATGGCCGCCCCGTCTATTTTATTCCAACTCCGGACCCCACCGAAGCTGACTACACCGCCTATGGTATTGAAAATGCGCTCCTGATCGATAATTCAGGGGCCTTCCGCGACGACGTTGCCCTGGCAAAACATCTCGAAGGCAAAGGCGTTGATCGTGTGCTCTTGACCGCACCTGGAAAGGGCATCAAAAACATCGTTCATGGTGTGAATCAAAACGACATCGATACTAAAAAGGACCGCATTGTGAGTGCCGCTAGCTGTACGACGAATGCGATTTCCCCGGTGTTGAAAGTGATGAACGACACCTTCGGTATCGACCGTGGTCACTTGGAAACCATCCACGCGTACACGAACGATCAGAACCTTGTGGACAACATGCACAGTAAGTACCGCAGAGGGCGTGCTGCTGCTATGAATATGGTCATCACAGAAACGGGCGCCGGAAAAGCCGTGGATAAATGCATCCCGGGCTTAGGTCAGAAATTGACCTCTAGTGCCATTCGCGTACCCGTCCCGAACGGATCATTGGCCATCTTGAATTTACAGCTTGAGGAGCCGACGTCACTGGACGAATTGAACGCAAAAATGACAGATGCTGCTTTGAACGGTACACTCGTGGAGCAAATCCAGTACAATACTTCGAGCGAGCTCGTTTCTAGCGATATCGTAGGAAATCCGTGCCCAAGTATTTTTGACGTGAATGCCACTCAAATCTCCGCCGATGGACGCTCTGTGGTGCTGTACGTATGGTACGACAACGAATACGGATACAGCCGTCAGGTGATTCGCTTGGCCAAGCACTACGCCGGTGTTCGCCGTCCTGCCTACTATTAAACTTCCAACCTAGCTACCTGAACAGAAAAGGGCCCCATCTCAACATTGCGAGATGGGGCCCTTTGTATTTAAGTTCAGCGCTCCTGCGCCGGAATCTTCTATTCTTCGTTAATGACAAGCTGGAGCAAACCGCTGTTCGAGTTGATGCTCTCTTCCAAACTGATCATACTTTCGGTATTCTCAACGCCTTCCACGTCGTTAATTCTAAAGATGACGTCCTTTGCATGGGAAGCGTCCTTACAACGAATCTTACAGAAAATTCCATATTTCCCTGTGGCCAAGTGCGCCACGGTCACCTCAGGAATTTCACGCAACTTCTCGATGATTTCCGGCGAGGTCAATGACCGGGAAGTAAACAAACCGACATAGGCGATGAATCCAAAGCCGAGCTTGTCATAATCTACACTGATCGAAGTGCTTTTAATCACTCCCATCTGTTCCATCTTTTTCACACGAACGTGAATAGTACCCGGGCTCACCAAGAGATCTTTCGCAATCTCCGTGAATGGTTTACGCGCGTCTTTCACCAAATACTGGAGAATCTGCTTATCTAGTTTATCGAGCTTCATAGTGTTAGGTTGTTGTCCACAAAGGTCCGTGTGAATTCCCTCCTAGCCAAGAGGAATTTTCACTTCTTTCCAACATTTTTCGTCCAATTTATGTTTCGTTTAAAAATACCGCCTTATTTTTGCTTCGGAAACAATAAAATATATTTTTTCCTAAACGAAATTTAACAAATACACTTTATGACTGACGCGAACACAACTACGATCACCCAAACCGCCCTCTACACCATCAATAATCCCGAAAGTGTCATCGAGGTATTTTTAGATGCAGAGCAGCAGCAGGTGAGAGAAGTGAAGTGTTTGAACCACAACAGATGTAAAGAGTACACCTATAGCGTTAGTGAATACCTCGAGCGCTACGCCCACCACCCGGCTGGCAAAGCGATCGCCGCTGAATTAGGGCTATAAAAGACATAAACACCTTTCCGTTCACTCTGTTTGTATTTGGGTTAAAGGCAGCGCTGGGGAAAGCAGCGCTGTCTTTTTTTTTGGTCCCCACACCCGCAAAATTCAAGCATAAAAAAAGGCCCCGAAAGGGCCTTTTCTTTTGGTCTCTATAAGGTGAGGTTTAGCTCTTCTTGTAAAAAGGAAGCTTCACAACGCTCGCTTTGATCTGCTTGTTGCGAATCACCACGAAAAACTCACTGCCTTCTGAAGCGAAAGCTACAGGTACATAGCCCATCCCGATATTTTTACCAGTAGACGGACTCGCTGTACCCGAAGTCACACGACCGATGATCGTTCCCTCAGCATCTGCAATCTCGTAGCCGTTGCGTGGAATCCCACGATCGATCATTTCAAAACCCACGAGCTTCTGAGTCACCCCTGCCGCTTTCTGTGCCGCAAAGGTTTCGCTAGACACAAAATCCTTTGTGAACTTCGTGATCCAACCCAA
>CATITW010000312.1 GCA_949547975.1 Cryomorphaceae bacterium
ATGATGCGCGCGAGATCGCCTTTGATATCATCACGCGGCTCAAAAATCCCCGCGGACGCATTAAATCTATTTCCAGTTGCGTTGCCGTTATAATTCACCGCTGATCCGCCCGTTCCTAGATCGTCGTATTCGTGGTTCGAACGCAACGAATTCAACCCACCGTCAGCAGGCTTTAGATTGTGCACATCCGTACCCACACCAGCGCTCGTGGTAAACCCACCCAAGCTGCGCGGCCATACGTGCTCGCGGTTCCATCCGTTCCCGCCGTTATACTCCTGCGGCCCATTCACGGAAACTCCGGCATAAATCAAACGTACGTTCGAGGCGTTCGCTGGATCTGCGTCACTGACTTTGAGCACATCCCAAGTATCGGTCGATGAAGAGCTGTAGGGCAGCTTTGAATGCACGCTAATGATGTCATACAATGCCTCACGCAAATCATCGCCGTCTTCACCCCACGCATCTTGATAATACGTAAGTGGCTGAGCGGCAGTAGTCCCTGCAAAAACAAAGACCAAAACGGGTACTAGTAAATTTCTAAGTGTCATCCGGCAAAGATGAAGAATAATCGCCGTTTTAGGACCAATTTTCGATCCGTACCTCTGGAAATAATGCCTGCACATCTTTCCCAACCTGAACGTGCTCCGCCTTAAACCGTGCCAAGACTTCCTGGTCCTGCGCATCATCCGGTGCACGACCGCAACTATTGAGCTTCATATACAGTGGCAAGAGCCACTTCTGCAACCCGTGCGGAATCAGCGGTTGTATACGCAACCCCAGCTGGTGCAGCGCGCCACTTTTGATCGCCACACTCTCGTTGCGGTGTTCAAAGTCAAAGCCCGTGTAAAACTCCGGATCGACACCCGCATAGGCTGCAATCTCCTTCATCACGGCCTCTTTGCGACGTACCAAATCCTCAAACGTCCACACACGAACATGTCCCGCCGGCATGCAGTCCACCCATTTTTGCAGATGCGCTGCATAGTCGACATATTTCTCCACCTTCGGCAATCTCACATACTCCTCAAGCGGCATATCCACCGTCTTCGTGCGGTATTTCTCCATTTTATAATGGCTGTACATCTGCTTACTGGGCTCTCGTAGTAAAAAAACCAATTTCGTCCCACGCGCCCCAAACGCCTTACGCGCCTGCTCTTCGTACAAATAATGAGCGGTCGCTTCGAAGCGAACTTTCGCCCCTGCCCCCGCCTTGAAAAATTTCAAATAGTCGGCTTCCGAATGCTCGTGAACGTTCGCGTCCTTATTGAACCTATTCACTTTATCCGCATAGAAAAACGTCTCCTTCTTCGGGGACCCAAACACGTCCGGATGCGCTGCAAGCCAGAAATACAAACTGCTCGTTCCACATTTCGGGGCACCCCCGATGATCAAGTTTGGAAATAGATCGCTCGTTGACATACCCTAGATCGCGTTGTTTGCTACAAATTCTTGAATCGCCGCATAAGCATCCGCATGAGTCGTCACAACGCGCTCCACAGCGGATTTTTCTTCCTCGGAAAGCTGCGTCTTCCACTTCACCAGCGGATCGCCTTTCGTGGTGGTATTCACCAGCGCCGTAGCTTTCTGAGCAATCTTCTCCCCTTCGCTTCGGTGCTCCGGCAACAGATCCAGCGCATCAAACAGTGCACGGAGTACCTCGCCCTGTTTCGTTACCAAATCTTCGTAGCGGATCACCACCTTACGGGCACATTTCGCCGCGGCAAACTCCTCGATCGCCAGCGCGTTCATGCGCATCCACATCTCTGGAATAATGTCAAAATGTGCTGGAAAAGCGCGTGCATCGCTTGGCACCTCGTCGTACGTCTGCCCGTAGCACGAAGTAGGGTCTGGCGAGAGAAAATATTGCCTTCCATCGGCCTTTTGCAGCTTCTGAAAATGGACTTTCATCGAAGCGGAGTGGCTGTAAATATCACGAACGATGAGCACGAGGGTACTTTGCGGAAAAAGTCCACTCACGTACCCTATTTTATTCATCAAATGCGGACTCTTATTCACGGGAATGATGTGGTCCCAGTCGTAGCTCGCGCGTCCCAAACCGTGGTAGTATTTGGCGTAACGGCGCATCGCTTTGCGTTTGAAACTCTGGCTTTCACTAATAAAATCGGCGATGTAGCGCGTCATTTGGTAGGTGTATTCTGGCGAGGCGTCTTCGGCTGTTCTGTGGGCACACGTCCCTTTGATGGGGGCGCCGCCGATGCTGTCCCAAATGGCGTTCATTTCCACACCAATTTTCAACAGCTGCGGATGCGTAGCCATCTTGTCCACCAAAAACGTCGTTCCCGAACGCATGCATCCCGTCACAAAAATGGGTGCCGCTAACGGTTTCGGCGCTGGCTCGCCATGCGTCCCCAAGGCATTGCGCAAAAAGGAAGGAAGTTTCAGCATTATCCCTGAGCTCTAAACTGTTCTACTCTGCGCACGATAATCGCCGATATGCGGTCAATCTGCGCATCCTCTAAGCCGAAATACAACGGCAAGCAAAGAATGGACTGTGAGATGTGATCTGCCACTGGCGTCGTACCTGGCGTATGGATGTATTCCAGCGAATTCAGCGTCGGGTAGAAATACCTGCGCGCAAAGATGTCCTCTTGCTCAAGCGCTGCCATCACTGCAAGCGCCTCGGTCTCTGAAGCAAAAACCACGGGGTAGTAACTGCGGTTCCACTCGACCTCGGCAGCGATCTCTGGCTTGCCTAAATCTAGCGCTGCTAATCCAGTATCATAGCCCGAATGCTGTCTTTTGCGATCGTCCATGATCTGGTCGATGTACCTCAGATTCACCAGGCCTACTGCGGCATGCAGCTCACTATTTTTTCCATTTATGCCAATTCCCTCAAACTTCTCCGGCCCATAGTGTCCGAAATTGCGCAAGCGGTCCACGCTGAATCGCAACGGACTCACCTCACCGGTGATCGCGTCGATCTTCTCAGCGTC
>CATITW010000313.1 GCA_949547975.1 Cryomorphaceae bacterium
AGCACGAAGCCGATGATTTGATTGCGGTCCATGCCGCTTTTCTGATTCTCCATGAATTATTTGTTTTGGCGGAATGTATCCGCTGCTGCGACAAACTTCACAAACAGCGGGTGCGGGTTAAGTACTGTACTCTTGTATTCTGGGTGGTACTGCACACCGACAAAGAACGGATGATCCTCGACCTCCACTACTTCTACCAAACCGCTATCCGGATTGATACCTGTAGTTTTCAAGCCTGCTTGGACCAATTCTTCTTTGAACTCATTATTAAATTCATACCTGTGACGGTGGCGTTCCGTAATGTCGGCCTCCCCATACGCATCATACGCTTTCGATCCTTCTTCAAGCGTACATTTCTGTGCGCCAAGGCGCATCGTTCCGCCCATGTCTGTAATGTGCATCTGCTCGTCCATAAGCGCGATCACTGGCTTGCCGCTCTCCGGATTCACCTCAGTAGTATTGGCATCCTTCCAACCCACTACATTACGTGCATATTCGATCACCGCTGCCTGCATACCGTAACAAATTCCGAAATATGGAATCTTGTTTTCACGAGCATACTGCACCGTCGCGACCTTACCTTCAAAACCGCGCTCCCCGAAACCTGGCGCAACCAGCACTCCGTCGAGCCCCTTGCAGGTATCGGCAGCATTTTCTTTGGTCAAGTGTTCCGAATGAATCCAGCGAATCTTCACTTCCACCTCATTCGCTGCTCCTGCATGAATAAAGGCCTCCGTAATGGACTTATAACTTTCCTTCAGCTCGACATATTTTCCAATCAAACCAATTTCAACTGTACGCTTCGGATATTTTAATCGGCTCAAAAACTCCTTCCAGCGGTCTAGATTCGGCTGCTCGATCGACGGCAATCCGAAATAATCCAAAACCACCTCATCAAGCTTCTCCTTGTACATCATCACAGGCACCTCGTAAATGGTGCTTGCATCGCGCGATTCGATCACATTCTTTGGACGCACGTTCGTAAACAACGCCAATTTCTTTCTAATGTCCTCATCCACCGGATGCTCGCTACGACATACCAAAACGTCCGGCTGGACACCACTCTCCAGCATCGTTTTCACACTGTGCTGCGTAGGCTTGGTCTTCAACTCTCCCGTGACGCGTAAATACGGCAACAGGGTCAGGTGCACGACCATACAGTCCTTCTCCAACTCCCATTTCAGCTGGCGTACACTCTCGATGTACGGCAACGCTTCGATGTCACCTACTGTACCACCGATCTCAGTAATGATAATATCGTAATCTCCAGTCTCTCCTAGAATCTTCACGCGATTTTTAATCTCGTCCGTGATGTGTGGAATGACCTGTACTGTTTTTCCTAAGAAATCTCCGCGGCGCTCTTTCTCGATCACGCTCTGGTAGATGCGCCCTGTCGTCACGTTGTTCCCCTGCGAGGTCGGACGGTTCAAGAAGCGTTCGTAATGCCCTAAATCTAGATCAGTCTCCGCACCATCTTCGGTCACATAACACTCCCCGTGTTCGTACGGGTTCAATGTTCCTGGATCCACGTTAATGTACGGGTCCAATTTTTGGATGGTTACTCGGTAGCCACGCGACTGCAGGAGTTTCGCCAAAGAAGCTGAGATGATCCCCTTACCCAGTGAAGAAGTTACCCCACCGGTAACAAAGATGTATTTAGTGCTCGCCATAATCGTATTCAAATCACGGCAAAAGTACCTCTTTTCTTGGCCAATTAAAAGGCTAAACTCGTACTTATCGTAGGCATGATCGGCAACTGATCTACACGCTCCGCTTCCACGCGGTCGTAGTAGAAAATATTCGAACGGTTGTACATGTTCGTCGCCCCGATCGTACACTCGAACTTCCCACGCTTGGTAGCCTTGCTGTACTTTAACGAAGCGTCCAAACGGTGGTAGGTCGGCAGTCTGTTGCTGTTCAACTCGCCATACAATACACTCGGGTCGCCATTCGCCGTGGTGTAATCAAAGTTGATGTCTGGATTTCCGAGCGGATCTAAGAAATCAATCCCCGGATAATAGCCTTGCGTCGGCGTGAATGGGAACCCTGTCCCCAAATTCCAGCGCACGGATAAAAACCAGCGCTCTTCCTTGCCCATTTTCACATTCCCGACCAGATTGATGTTGTGGCGGCGGTCAAAATTGGGCGCGTATACTTGAATGCCATCGTCGCGCGTCACCTTACTCCAAGCGTAGACCCCCCAGAAATAGTAACGGCCTTTTTCAAATTTCAACACCGCGTCGTACCCATAAGCGAGTCCACGTTCCACGATGAAATCCTTGCGCAAAATCTCCGGGCGATCGCTGTACGAAGGCACATCCTCGTACAGTTTATTGCGGTTCACATTCGTGATTTGAGAGAAGTCTTTCACGTACGACTCCAGGTTGATGTCCCAGTGATCGCCGAGATCGTACTCAAAACCTGCCACAGCGTGATTCGCCTTTTGCAGCTTGGAGGTGATTTCGCGATCGCGGAAATTGGACGGTAAATCCGTGGCACCCGAAAGGAAACCGTAGAACAGATTCACGACGTCACGGTCGCTGTTCGCCGCCACTAGATTTTGACTGTATTTCCCACCCGATGCTTTGAAACGGAAATCTTCGGTGATGTTGTACTTCAAGCCTAAGCGTGGCTCGATGCTCAGCTCGGACAATGAACCGTAATAATGCAAACGCAATCCTGGCTCTAAAATCAACAAAGGACCTACTTTGCGGTAGTTAAAATACCCACCGAGCTCCGTGGTACTCTCCTGCTGATTCAAGCTTAAGCCTAAAGAGTTCGTATAGTTGAAATCTGTATTGTATCCGATCAAATCCAAACCGTATTTGACCTCATCCGCCTTGCCGATGAAATAGGTGAAATCTAAACCGCCGTTAAATCCATTGATGGTAGAGTTACGCGGCTGGTCCGGATTTTCAGTACTCTCGATGTAATACTGGCTCTGAGCAAAATCTCCTTCGATCAGGGTCGCCGATGCGGGAGGAATCACGACAAAATTGGCACCGTATCCCCAGCTGTCCCACTGAATGCCTTTGGCACTATCGAGCAAAACGGCATCGCTGAAATTAAAGGCCTTCGCGCTCAGCTTCGATCCGGATTTACTTTGTGTGGTAAACTTCCCGTACAAATCGTTAAAGTTGAACGGCAAACCGCCAAAACGGGTCTGAACGTACGGGTACAAGACGGGAGCGGTCTGGCGTAAATAGGAAGACTTCCCACTGACGAACAAACTGTTATTTGCCACACCATTCTCATCCTTCGGACCGATCGGTGCTTCGATCAGCAACTTGCTCATAAAGGTCGACGCATAGGCCTTCCCCTTGATTTCAGAGCGGTTGCCGTCGCGCGTTTTGATGTCCATCACAGAGCTGTTTCTCGAACCATATTGGGCGCCGAAGCCAGCCGTGTATACGTTCGCACTTTGCAAAACGTCCGTATCAAAAACGGAGAAAAACCCGATGCTGTGGAACGGATTGTAGACGATCATTCCATCGAGCAACACTAAATTTTGGATCGGCGCACCTCCACGAATGTAAAGCTGTCCACCTTGATCTCCCGTGGTCACTACCCCGGGCAACACAGCGAGTGCCTTCATTAAATCTGGATCACCCCCGGCTGAAAACGTCTCAATGGTCTTCGGACTTAAGCTCACTACGGCGGTGTTGACTTTAATTTTCTTTTGAGCGCGCTCGACATTAATGTTCACGGTGTTGAGCATCTGGACGCTTTCCTCCAAGAATACCTTAAGTGTGGTCGGCTTATTTTTAAACACCTTCACTTCTACTGTGGTGGGCTCATAGCCCAAAAAGCTCACCGTGACTTGCTGCATACCTTGGGGCACCTCTGAAAGTTGAAAATACCCATCTAGATTCGTCGTACCACCGATCTGGGTACCCTCGACCAAGATATTTGCGAAAGGGATAGCGGCACCGCCGTCTTTTTCATAGACGAATCCGCGCAACAGATTGCCCTGTGCAAACAGTGCAGAAGAAACGAATAAAAGGAGGAGTGATAGTGTGGTTCTCATAGTGCTGGGTCTTCCGCAAAAATAGTTCCTAAAGTGTGC
>CATITW010000314.1 GCA_949547975.1 Cryomorphaceae bacterium
AATTTATCGTAGCGCCTCTGAATTTATCGTAGCTCTAATGAACTTATCGTAGCGCGTTTATTCTTATCGTAGCTCAGGTGTGCTCAAAACCATGTTGCCTCCACAGAGCATAACCCCCACTATTTCAGTGGGTTTGTGACGTAAAACTGCGGCTACACCGGCCGCAGCAGAGGGTTCGATGAGCTGTTTCGTACGTGATATAGCCATCTCCCAAGCGGATTTAAGCTCCTCTTCCGTTAGTAATTCTATACGATCGACATACTTCTGAATGATTGGAAAGTTTTTGTGTCCCAAAGAGGTTCTTAGGCCATCTGCAATGGTTTGTGGTTGCTCGACGGGTGTCCAAACTCCTGTGTTGAAGCTGATCCATGCATCGTTTGCTGCTTCGGGTTCACAGCCCACCACCTTTGCGTTGCCGAAATAGCGGTTGGCTAGAGCAGCACCGGCCAAAAGACCTCCTCCTCCCACAGGGATAAACAATGTTTGTATCTCGCGTTTGGCGTCTTGAAGCAGCTCCAAAGTTGCCGTGGCCTGACCAGCGATGATGTCGTAGTTGTCGTAGGGGTGGATAAGCACAGCTCCAGTTTCAGATTGGACCTTCGCCGCTGTGGTTTCGCGTGCCTGAAGTGTGGGCTCGCAAAAGGTGATGATGCCTCCGTAGGTTTTCACCGCATCGATCTTCGCTTGTGGTGCGTTCGAAGGCATTACGATGTGCGCTTGATAACCGATCGCTCGGGCTGCCCAGGCTAGTGCTGCGCCATGGTTTCCTGAACTGTGGGTGACAAAGCAGTTGTTTTTCGCAATGCTTTTGTGGGTCAGAACGGCATTCAGCGCTCCACGTGCTTTGAATGCTCCAGTTTTTTGGAGGTGTTCTCCTTTGAAATACACCGTACTTCCGCTTGCACAGCGCTCATCGAACCGATCTGAAGTGATGATGTGTGTGCGATGGATGTAGGGGCGAAGACGTTCATGCGCATCGAGTATGTCTTGCGCGGTGGGGACGTCTGTTAAGGGGTGTACTCCGCTCATGGGGCTATTTGAAAAAGTGGTTGGGCGCAGGCTCGACGATGGGCTCGTCGGTGGTGGCCTGTTGCTCAAGGAATTGGAACAATCCCGCTTCGAAATTTTCCAAAAGTACCTTCGTGATTAGCGGCTTGTTTTCGAGCTCTTTTCCCGCGAGTAGCATTTCTGGATCACCGCTTTGGAGCTTGAACATTCCAGAACTCCAAGGCAGCGGATGCTGGGCAAAGGTGCCTTGTTTGTAGAGAAGCCATGCGTATAACAGTACTTGGAAGGCCTTTGGTTTTTTGCCCTCCCAGAGCTGATCTAACGCTGAAAGGCTGAGGTCAGAGTTGTCCATGGATCCGGTTTTATAATCCCAGATCGTTAGGGTGGTACCGACCAATTCTATCCGATCCACTTTACCCACAAATTTCAACGGAATACCCAAAGTGGCGTGTTCGCAGCTGTAGTCGAGTTCAGTTTCAATCCCGAGGAGTTGGACAGGTGTAGTTATTGAGCGTAGACTGTCGTACGAAAGGAATTGGTGAAGCATCTTTCGGCAGACTTCCAAGGTGACGAGATTTCGCCCTTGTTCGAGCGATTTCCTTGAGTGGCCTTCGGATTCAAGGAATTGGACCCCGAACTCTAAGGCTTTTTCGGTCCAATTTTCTACGTCGAACTGCGGAACCGATTGCCCGATCAGCGGTTTGTACAAGTCTTCGAGCCCGTTGTGGACGAGATTCCCCATCATAAGCGCGGACAGGCTTTCCTCGACTTCATCGCCCTCGCGGATGCGAAGTAGTCTGCGCTCGTAAAACAAATGCGGACGTTCACTGAGTTCTATGAGACTTGATGCGCTAATCCCTCGCGACATCCATGCTTTGATGGCAGTTTTGATGCTCTCGCTACGCTCCATAGAGAAGCGTTCCTCCATGGACGATGGGTGGAGTTCTCCGTTGTGAAAACTGCGCGGGTGGACGGTGCATTCGGTGCCTTTCAGCTCGTGCTCAAGCTGGACTATGAATCGGCTTGCTTCACCGCCACCGAAGGCATTTTTATCCGTGTTGTAGGTAATGACCGCCTGCTGACACCGCTGTAAAATCCGGTAAAAGTGGTAGGCATAGACGGCGTCTTTCTGCTCATAAGTAGGCAGCTCGTAATGTCGCTTGATGTCATAAGGAAGTAAGGTGTTGAAACTCCGGCCAGAGGGTAGAACCCCTTCGTTCACACCGGCCAAAATGACGTGGGTAAAGTCGAGCGTACGGGATTCGAGAATTCCCATCACTTGGAGCCCTTCTAGCGGTTCTCCCACAAAGTCGATCGTGCCAGCGCGCAGCTGTTGTTTCAGCAGTTTCAATAGGACCAATTC
>CATITW010000315.1 GCA_949547975.1 Cryomorphaceae bacterium
ACACGGGCAATCGTACGTGAATGGGCAGCAGATTTTGGTGTACTCGTGTTGGACGGTGATGACGCGCAACTAAAAACCCTCGCTCAGCCCTTGTGGGACCAGGAGATGCAAGGCACCTTAGCCAAAAAGATTCAGGCCACAACCGCTGCTTTGGAGCAACGCGGATACCGTGCCCAAGTTTTTCCACGGGAGATTAATCTTTTCGAAATTGGCGACCAAAAACGAGAGCGAATCACTGCGTACAAAGACCTCGATGCCCCCACCATTTCGCCAAACGCTCTGATACGCCCGGTCTATCAAGAGTGGGTGTTGCCAAACATCGCCTATGTGGGCGGTGGAGGAGAATTGGCTTACTGGTTGCAATTAGGCGGTGTGTTTGATCACCTTGAGCTACCGATGCCCCGATTGTATTTGCGAGACAGCGTTGCAGCAATATCGTATAAAACTATCGAAACCGTATCCAAACTCGCCTTGAGCACTGAAGACGTTTTATCAAGGTCCAAGGAGGAATTGGTGAAGACCTACATAGAGTCTAAACATTCGTATGCTACTGAATCTGTGACCTTAAATAGTTCGTTAGAGGCCGCCTTAGAATCGTGGGCAAATACCCTCGTTCATAGTTACCCTGAGCTAGAAGTACACGCTGAGGCGATGAAAACGCAGTTTGAGAAAACCTTAACACGTTCGAATAAAACACGATTACGCGCGCTCAAAAAGCGAGAACACATCTGGACAACGCGCCTTGACACTGTAATGGAAGCAATCTATCCACAGGGTGTATTCTGGGAGAGACGTTCGTCTTATGCGGATTTGATTGGAATTTTAAACGAAGATCCCAAGGCAGCGTTGGTTGATAACATGTCAACAATAAAGGCCGGTACTTACCTTATTTACCCTAAGAAATAATAGTATTTTTGCAGCATGCAAGAAACTATACTTATCCTCGATTTTGGCTCACAGTACACTCAGCTAATTGCACGACGCGTACGTGAACTCAATGTTTACTGTGAAATTCACCCGTTCAATAACCCGCCTGAAATCACAGAAGATGTTAAAGGTGTAATCCTTTCGGGATCTCCTTACAGTACCCTTCAAGAAGATGCTCCGCAGTTCGATCTGTCAGGAATCAAAGGTCATCTTCCTCTTTTAGGGGTGTGTTACGGTGCACAATACATGGCACTAACTTCGGGAGGAACCGTAGCACCGAGCGAGATTCGTGAATACGGCCGTGCAAATTTGAGCGAAGTTGTCAGTGCGTCTCCGCTGTTCAAAGAAGTACCCGTAGGTTCGCAGGTTTGGATGAGTCACGGGGATACCATCACTCAGCTCCCGGAAGAATTCGATGTGATTGCATCGACCCACGATGTTCGTGTAGCGGGATATAAGGTGCGTGGTGAAGATACTTACGGCATTCAGTTCCACCCTGAGGTATATCATAGTACGGATGGTAAGACCTTATTGCAAAACTTCCTCTACGACGTAGTTGGAGTTTCAGGCGATTGGACCCCGGCACATTTTGTCGACGAAACTGTCGCGGATCTCAAATCGCAGCTCGGTGACGACAAAGTCGTTTTAGGCCTCTCCGGAGGTGTGGATAGCTCTGTGGCGGCCATGCTATTGCACAAAGCCATCGGTAAGAACCTCTATTGTATTTTCGTAAATAATGGCCTTTTAAGAAAGAACGAGTTTACTGATGTACTTAAGCAGTACGAGGGCATGGGCTTGAATGTCAAGGGTGTAGATGCTATGGACCAATTCATGGATGCGCTTGCCGGCCTCGAGGATCCAGAAGACAAGCGCAAA
Source organism: Cryomorphaceae bacterium (assembly GCA_949547975.1). The sequence continues at coordinate 1,804 of CATITW010000315.1, forward strand.
GCCATCGGCCGTGTATTTATCGAAGTATTCGACCAAGAGGCCGCACTGATCAAAGATGTCGTATGGCTTGCACAAGGAACCATTTATCCAGATATCATTGAGAGTGTAAGCGTAAATGGACCATCAGCAACCATCAAATCCCACCACAACGTGGGCGGTCTACCTGACTTCATGAAACTTAAAGTTGTTGAGCCCCTCAAAACCTTATTCAAAGATGAGGTTCGTCGCGTAGGTGCATCGATGGATATGTCGAAGGAATTGTTAGGCAGACACCCGTTCCCAGGTCCGGGTCTCGCGATTAGAATTTTAGGAGATATTACAAGAGAAAAAGTCGCTATCCTCCAAGAAGTTGACCATATATTCATTTCTGGACTTAAAAGTGAGGGTTTATATGACCAAGTGTGGCAAGCAGGTAGTATTTTGCTACCAGTAAACTCTGTTGGGGTCATGGGTGATGAGCGCACGTACGAAAAAGTGGTCGCGCTCAGAGCAGTGGAAAGCACAGACGGCATGACTGCCGACTGGGTACATTTACCTTATGAGTTTCTAGCAAAAGTTAGTAACCAGATCATTAATAAGGTGAAAGGAGTAAACCGCGTGGTTTATGATATCAGCTCCAAGCCGCCTGCAACTATCGAATGGGAATAAAACGCATAATCATCGCCATCACTTTTTTGAGCATGTCCTTCGGGGCCAATGCGCAAAGTGAGGTGGAACACATTATTGTTCAGGGGAATACGTTGTTTGAATTGGCCAAAGAGTACGGAAGTACGGTGGAAGCCATTTACGAAGCAAATCCCCATATCGGTGTTCGCAGCCTGGTGATTGGTGAGACCTTGCTTATCCCAATTCCAGAGAAGGAGTCCATAGATTCGTCACAATATACCTTTCATACCGTTCGCAGTTTTGAAAGCGTATTTGCCATATCGAATAAATACGAGCTCAAAGACAGCACGATTTACTGGCACAATCCAGTATTAGACAACTCCCCGTTATTGCGTGCCGGTCAAGTGTTGCGAATTCCAAAAGATCCTGATTCTTGGCGCCCAAAAAGCGGTGAGTTCGACATGATGGTTCCGCAGAAGAAACCACATTACGGCATCTATGTGGTAAAGCCAGGGGATACGCCTAAATCCTTATCAAAAGCATGGGGTTTCTCGTTGATCGATGAGTTTTATGCGCTTAACCCAGACGCACGTGATGATTGGTGGGTCGGTATGCATCTGGTACGCCCAGTAAATGTAGATGTCGCGAAGCGCACGTTCAACATTCGTGACAACGAGCAGGACGGGCCAGTACTCATCTCTTCGCCCGGCGATACCTTGACAGTGGTAGCCGCACTGCCGTTCTTCCTTCAGGATTACGTGCATCAAAGCAGCAAAGCTTCTCGCTCGGCCATGGCATTTAGTTTCCGCCAGGGGATCGAATTCGCTATTGAACAGGTACACATATCCGCTGCACCGATTTCATTTTTTTCGTACGATACCTACAACAACAAGGACACACTTTCAGCGATCATTTCAACGCTCGAGGAGGTTCAACCTGACGTAGTTTTTGGTCCTATGTATTCTTCGAGAGTGCTGCAGTTTAAAACACACCCATTGGCCTCAAGGGTAGTCAGTCCGTTGAGTAAGAACTCGGCGTTAAATAGCACCCCAGTTTGGAACTCGATCGTGGATGAGCAGGTCTTTATCAAGGCGATTAAAAGTGATTTTTTAGAGCGCGAAATGCGTTATGCAAAGGATTCTAGCTTTTCGAAACGCACCAAGCTTTTAGTCGTAGGATTGAACTCAGGTGCCTCCAAAGTGAAGACGAATCTACTTGTGAAAGACTTGACCCCTGAGCAGTACCTCTTGATCGAAGGAGATGCGAGTTGGACCCAGAATGAATCGCTAGGTGAACTAGATTCGGTAGATAGTTATGAGCTTGTCATCACCGACAACGATCCAGCATTTGTATTGGATGTATTGCGTAACCTACGGGCGGGTATAGCCAAATACCATTGGTTAGCTTTGGAGTATCAAGCCTTTGATAACGGTCTAGTCAGCACAGTATTCCAACGAGAACAAGTGACCGTGTATACTTCTGCACATATCGACTATGACCAGGCGCT
>CATITW010000316.1 GCA_949547975.1 Cryomorphaceae bacterium
TACAATCCTACCGGTTTCGGTGCGCTTTGTGTCGAAATTTTCGTTGAATCAGACATACGTGTACATATTTTAAGGATGCAAAAATAGGGAATGCACCTCGGACGCTCCTTATTTCTGCAAATAACACGAAAAATAAAGTAAGTGTTGTTTGGACACTTAGTCCTTTTGTCTATCTTTGCCCTGTATGTGAAGATTGGTGGTTCTTTCTTTTCATGCTTCTGTGATAGGTTCTAGGGGCTATTTGGCAGAGTTTTCAGGTGTTACTGAGCCGATTTTTAACACAAGAGAATCCTTCCAAATTCCCCTTTTTTTATGCCCGAATGTTTCGTCTCGCGCATTTTCTAATCTGCCAATTCTCGTAGAATTTCCCAGAATCGCGCCCTGTGCGGTGACAATCTGACCTTTTTTTTACCTCACGCCCCATTTTGGCTCTTTTTTAGTGCGCATAAATGGGCTACATGTGGTAGCTACGATTATTTTTGTGAACTATCTATAAGAATACGACAGCCTCATGCTGAAACTCATATCTAAACTCGTCGGATCGAAAAGCGACCGCGACTTAAAAAAATTGCAACCCGTTGTTGCTACCGTTAATATTCACGCAGAAGCCATCGCGGCATTATCGAACGACGAACTCCGTGCGAAAACGCTTTCTTTCAAAGATGCCATCGCTACGGCTACGGCAACTCTAGAGTCAGAAAAAACGGCCTTGTACGAGCAGATTGCAGCGACCGAAGATTACGATGCCCGCGAGCCGTTGTACGAACAGATCGAAGCGATCGACAAGCAGGTGCTCGAGCAGATCGAAGCCGTGTTGAAGAAAGTGCACCCAGAAGCGTTTGCAGTGATGCGCGAAACGGCGAAACGCTTTACGGCGGGACCGTTACGTGCGACGGCAACGGAACTCGATAAAGAATTGGCCAAAACTCATGCGCACATCAGCATCGAAGGTGATCAGGTTGTGTATTCAAATTCTTGGAAAGCGGCAGGTGGAGATGTGACTTGGAACATGGTGCACTATGATGTGCAGCTGATCGGGGGTACGGTACTTCACGATGGGAAAATCGCAGAGATGCAGACGGGTGAGGGTAAAACGCTCGTTGCGACGTTACCGGTATATCTCAATGCTTTGCCAGGACGTGGGGTGCACGTAGTAACGGTCAACGACTACCTCGCGAAACGTGATAGCGAATGGATGGCGCCGGTGTTTAACTTTCACGGCTTGACGATCGACTGTATCGATAAGCATGCGTCGAACAGTGAGGAGCGTCGTAAGGCCTACTACAGTGATATTACCTACGGGACGAACAACGAATTCGGTTTTGATTACTTGCGCGACAACATGGCGCGTCGTGACGAAGACCGCGTTCAGACGCGCGGACACCACTTTGCGATTGTGGATGAGGTGGATAGCGTATTGATCGATGATGCACGTACACCGCTGATCATTTCAGGACCGACCGCTAAGGGTGATCAGCAGCAGTTTACGGAGCTAAAACCTTTCGTTGAAGCGTTGCTGACGGCGCAGAAAAATTTCATTCAAAAGGAATTGAGCGACGCGAAGAAATTGATCACCGAAGGAAATACGGACGAAGGCGGCGTGAAGTTGCTTCGAGTATACCGCGGTTTACCAAAGTCGAAGCCACTGATCAAATTCTTGTCGCAGGACGGAATGAAGACGCTCTTGCAAAAAACCGAGGCGGCATACATGGCCGAGCAAGGTAAAAAGATGAAACTCATCGACGAGGACTTGTTCTTTACCATCGAGGAGAAAAACAACCAGATTGATTTGACCGGTAAGGGGATTGATCTGATCTCTAAAAGCACTGCCAAAGACTTTTTCGTGATGCCAGACATCACTTCGGAGCTCAGTGTTCTTGAGGAGTCTGAAATTTCAGTGGAAGAAAAAGCAGCACAAAAAGACGAGCTCCTTCGCGACTACGCAGTGAAGTCTGAACGCATTCATACCGTGAACCAGTTGCTCAAGGCCTATGCTTTGTTTGAAAAGGACACGGAGTATGTGATCATGGACAATAAGGTGAAAATTGTCGATGAGCAAACCGGACGTATCATGGAAGGTCGCCGCTATTCAGACGGACTGCACCAAGCGATTGAAGCGAAGGAAAGTGTAAAAATTGAGGCCGCAACGCAGACCTATGCGACGATCACCTTGCAGAACTACTTCCGCATGTACCACAAGCTTGCGGGTATGACCGGTACGGCAGAAACGGAAGCGGGCGAATTCTGGGAGATCTATGAACTAGAAGTGGTCGTGATCCCGACCAACCGTCCGATCCAGCGTGACGATCGTGAGGACATGGTCTTCAAAACAGGTCGTGAGAAATACAACGCGGTGATCGAGGAAGTGGTGAAGCTACGTGATGCAGGCCGACCAATTTTGGTGGGTACCACCTCGGTTGAGATCTCGGAACTTTTGAGTCGTGCACTGAAAATTAGAAAAGTACCGCACCAGGTCCTCAACGCGAAAATGCACCAGGCCGAAGCGGAGGTTGTGGCCGAAGCAGGAAAGCCAGGAATGGTCACCATCGCAACGAACATGGCAGGTCGTGGAACCGATATCAAACTCTCTGATGAAGCAAAAGCTGCGGGCGGTCTCGCCATCGTAGGTACGGAACGTCACGATTCACGTCGTGTTGACCGTCAGCTCCGTGGTCGTGCCGGTCGTCAGGGGGATGTGGGTTCTTCCCAATTCTTTGTTTCGCTCGAGGACAAACTCATGCGTCTATTCAACTCTGAACGCATCGCAGGTCTGATGGATCGACTCGGTCTTGAAGAGGGTGAAGTCATCCAGCACAGCATGGTATCTAAATCTATCGAACGTGCACAGAAAAAAGTAGAGGAGAACAACTTCGGAACGCGTAAGCGCTTACTTGAGTACGACGATGTAATGAACAGCCAGCGCTCGGTCATCTACAAGCGTCGTGCAAATGCACTAAAGGGCCAGCGCATCAAGGTGGATATCGCAAACATGATCTTCGACACGCTCGCAGATCTCGTGGAAGCCTACCAACCGAGCAAAGATTTTGAAGGATTCAAACTGGACTTCTTGCGCATGTTTGCCTTTGAACCTGCAATGTCAGCCGAAGAATTCAGCGGTCAAAGTTTTGATGCAGTCGCGGAAAACCTCTTCAAGCAAACCACCGCTTTCTACCAGCAAAAAAGCGAGCGTATCGCCACTGCTGCGCTGCCTGTATTCCAGCAGGTGTATGAAGATCCAGCAAATTCATTTGACAAGATCCTAGTACCGATCACCGACGGCA
>CATITW010000317.1 GCA_949547975.1 Cryomorphaceae bacterium
ATTTTTTTCACAAGTAATTTATCAACACATTTGTCTTGTTGTTGAGAGGGACATACACGCCCTCCTACTTCACCCCAGAATTTTTTGAATAACACACACTACAAAACGTAGGCTTGAACACCCTGCGGATGAATATATAATGACCATGGATGTAAGCGTTGGCTCAGTTTGGAATCAGTCTCTAGAGTTTATCAAAGATAATGTTGACGAGCAGATTTATACCACTTGGTTCGAACCGATCAAAGCGATCAAACTCCAGGCTTCCGTATTAACGGTACAAGTACCTTCTAAATTCTTTTACGAATACCTTGAAGAGAATTATATTTCATTACTCAAAGCGGCGATTACCAAGCCTTTAGGAAAAGAGGCTAAATTGGTATACAGCATTGTGCTTGAGAATACCTACGATAACATCACCCCTCCTACCATGAAGTTGCCGAGCTCAGGACGTAAAAAACATCCTGCGCAAAGCGTCAACATGCCGATGAAGATCGGATCGGAGAAAGGCATTAAAAATCCGTTTGTGATTCCGGGCCTCCAAAAGCTGAACATCGACTCGCAACTCAATCCAAATTACACGTTCGAAAATTTCATCGAAGGGGATTGCAACCGTCTTGCGCGTTCAGCAGGTATTGCCGTAAGTAACAACCCTGGCGGTACATCCTTTAATCCACTCATGCTCTATGGAGGTGTTGGTTTAGGTAAAACGCACCTTGCGCATGCGATTGGTGTCGAAATCAAAGACAATTATCCGGAGAAGACGGTGTTGTATGTAAGCGCTGAAAAGTTCACCCAGCAGTTCATTGACAGCATTCGAAATAATACGAAAAACGACTTTGTACACTTTTACCAGATGATCGATGTATTGATCATCGATGATGTCCAAAGCTTCTCAGGTAAGGAGAAAACACAAGATGTCTTCTTCGAAATCTTTAACCACTTGCACCAAAACGGGAATCAGATCATTCTTTCTTCTGACCGTGCGCCGGTAGAATTGCAGGGAATGGAGCAACGTCTACTCTCCCGCTTTAAATGGGGACTGAGTGCCGATTTGCAAAAACCAGGACTTGAGACGCGTGTAGCCATATTGATGAAGAAACTCTACAATGATGGTATTGAGATCGAGCAAGACATCGTGGAGTACATTGCACAAGCGATCAATTCAAACATCCGTGAGCTAGAAGGCGCACTGATCAGTATTCTAGCTCAAGCGTCGTTGAACAAGAAGCAAATCACCATGGAGCTTGTGAAAAGCATGGTGGATAAATTTGTCAAGAGTACAACTCGTGAGATCAGCATTGATTTCATTCAGAAAGTGGTTTGTGACTATTTCGATATGCCGCTTGAAATGCTCAAGAGCAAAACAAGAAAACGTGAGATCGTACAGGCGCGCCAGTTGAGTATGTACTTCTCGAAACAATTGACCAAGAACAGCCTTGCTTCTATCGGCCAGCAGTGTGGAAATAAAGACCATGCAACAGTGCTACACGCCTGTAGAACAGTGAATAACCTCAAAGAAACCGACAAGCGTTTCAAAACTTACGTTGAAGATTTACAAAAGAGACTTACACTCGCTTAATTTCTTCTAACGAATGCGGTAAAGAGTCAGTATCTTCGGGTATTGACTCTTTTTTATTTATGAAAGTATTGATGGTTTGTTTAGGGAACATTTGCAGGTCCCCGTTAGCGCACGGTATTCTTGAAGAATTGGCCCCAAACGATTGGGTTATAGATTCTGCAGGCACCTCTAGCTGGCACGAAGGAGAACGTCCGGACACTCGCAGCATTATCACTGCACGAGCGCACGGAATGGACATCGATCATCAACGATCGAGACCTGTATTGTTGTCAGATTTCGAAGAATTTGACGTCATCTTTGCCATGGACAGCTCGAACCACAGTAATCTCATGAAGCTCGCTCCAAACGATCAAGCAAAGGCAAAGATTCGTTTGATTATGAACGAGGCTTACCCGGAACAGAATCTACAAGTACCAGATCCATACACTGGTGGAGACGAAGGTTTCGAGCAGGTCTATCAAATGCTAAAAGAGAGCATCACAACATTTTTACAACACAACGCATGAGTGGAACCATATACTTACTCCCAAATACCTTAGGTGAGGATAATTTCTCTGAAATCTTGCCCGCAGACGTCATAGCCAAGATCGACGAGTTGACGTATTTTATTGTCGAAAACGAGCGCACGGCAAGGGCGTATATCAAAAGATTACTCCCTGAGAAAAATCAACGTGAAATCACCATGGAGATTATCGACAAGCAAACCGATCCGTTGGACTTGCCGTTATTTTTGAAGCCCATCGAATCTGGTCAAGATGCAGGTGTGATTTCTGAAGCAGGTGTACCTTGTGTAGCAGATCCAGGAGCCGAAATCGTAAGCATAGCGCATAGAAAAGGGATTGCTGTAAAACCATGTGTGGGGCCCTCCTCTATTCTACTTGCTCTTATGGCGAGTGGGTTTAATGGCCAGCAATTCACCTTC
>CATITW010000318.1 GCA_949547975.1 Cryomorphaceae bacterium
GAGTTTAGGATTTGGAGGAGTTGTTCGGCCTGTTGCTCGTCACCGAACTCGAGGATATCCTGATCGCTGTAGCCGTTTTGCTGCGGCAGCAGGGCTTTTGAAACCGAGTTCGTGGTCGAAGGAAAGAGGATCACCTGCGCTTCGAAGAGTGGTTTGATGAAATTGGGCCCACTGAAGGCGACGGCAACGACCATCGAGATGAAGGGAATGACGATTAATTGCTTCCAATTTTTGTAGAAGAACGCAATCAAATTTGCACTACTATATTCCATAATTAATTTATTTCCAGTGTTTTAAATCTATGTTTAAGAGCTTTTGGAGCTTTTTATTTTCTGCTGCAAAGTAATGAACTAAAAACGAGCGGGCATCGCTATCGATCGAATGGGGTGTGCTAAACAATATGCGCTTACCCAGACGCTTTAACGTGGGCGGGATACGGTCCTTCAAATGGCCGCTAAATGCACCGGCAATCGCACCCATAGATTTTGAGCGAGGGACCTCAGCTTTGTTCTTCGCATCGGGCATACCGCCTTGAAAGGGCTCGAGATCGAGAAACGTTGCGATGCGTGCCAAAGCGACTTCGGGACGGTGCTTGAGGTCCTCATGAAACAGGATCAAAATCTGACTCGGATCGAACACGTCGAAATAACGTTGCAACTGATCGGCGTATTTGCCCAATTCTAAATAGCATTCATCAACCCCCCACTGCGCGCGTTCAAGCGTACTTTCTGCAGCAAATGCGTCCAATTCCATGCGCTGCTCCATGCCATATTTACGAGCCATGTTGTAATGCGAGTAGGCACGAGAGATAGGATTGCGTAAGGTAACGATGATTTTGGCTTTAGGATGGGCGGCATGGATTTCGGCAGCTGCTGTAGTGCTGTAGAGATAGGCCGTAGATGCATCTAGAACGTAGCGGGCTTCGGGCTGCTCTCTAGCGGACTGCAGCTGGAGTTTGCGGTAATTTTCGGCAGAAGCAACAAAGGCGATGTGGCGCTGAGACAGGGTTGATTGCTGGAAATAGCGGGCTTCGTCAAAGGCCAAAAGTTTGGTGTAGGCTTCAGAAAACTGCGTTTCATGGAGATCACGGCAATAGTGGCCCGGTTCTTTAATGGCGAGCTCAGCGATGCCGGGGTGCGCAGCTAGTGCCATGGCAAGGCTGGTGGTACCTGCTTTTGCGGCGCCGACTAAGAAGAGGGGTTGGTGCTGCGTCATTTTTTGATGTGTGTTAAAAATGGCACTGCGACTACGCCGTGGTATTTGTAGACCAGCAAGGCGGCCCAAACGTTCCAACCGACCATAGTTAGGGTGGTAGAAATGGCGGCGCCCAGTGGTCCGAAGGCGGGGATGAAGAGCAGGTTCAAGAGGAAATTTAAGACGACAACCACCAGCATGGTGTTGCGGGCAGATTTCTCGTAGCCGGTCATGTTGAGGATGTTCAGGCCGGGGCCAGCGAAGGCATTTATTAATTGGCCAAAGGCTAGAATGAGGAGCCATGGATAAGCGGAAGAGGCTGTAGAAACGCCGAACATGCTGATGAGCCAGGGCCCAAGGAGGACGATACCGATAAAGATGGGGCCGGCGGTGAGGAGGTTGAGTCGTGCTACTTTAGTGGTCAACTCATCGAGCGCAGTGCCTTTCTCGTGGAGGGCGCTGACCATAGGGGCTACGACGGTGTTTAAAGCGAATTGGGCAAAGGTGATTAACGTGGCGATTTTAAAGACAATTCGATACACACCCACGCGATCCTCGGTCAGGTAATAGCCCAGCATTAAGGTATCCGACCAGCTGATCACGAGGAACAGCGAGGAGGAGATGAGCATCGGGGTGGCCATCTTGTAGAGCTTTCCGCGCCAATTGGGTACGTGCCCCTCTTCCCTTTTCCGGGTAATCGACAAAATATAAATCGTAGAAATAGCGAAGAACAGCGCCGAAATTCCCAGCAAGAGCATTAATGCGATCTGCGCACTGTCCGAAGCATCCATCCCCGCTGGAAAAGGAATGATCCACAGCAACACCGCCATACTTATATACACGCTGCCGTGCTGGTTGAGTGAAAACAACAGTGGTTTGCCCAAGGCGCGAAACACCTCAGCGTTCAGCAGCATCATCGTAAACGGTACTGTGGCGATCGCTGCAGTAGCCAGCACCTCGCTCGGCGTGTTCTGAAAAAACACCTCAGTGAGCATTGCCGCCAGCACAAAGGCCAATAAGGCCACCCCGACTACCATAAGCAGCACGCGGGAAAACACGGCCAAATACAGCGTTCTTGAAGGTGCACCGTCCAAAGCTTCGCGCGACATTTCTTTCACGACGACCGTATCCAAACCCCAGCGACCGATGGTCGAGCCGATCAGCACCAGCGTAAAGGCCACTTCGTAGACGCCCACAGACAACTCACCCCCGGCTTGCGCCAAGGAAAACAGCAAAATATAGCCGCCCAGGGCACCGATCACCTTAAAAATCAGTACCACGAGGCCGCCCTTTGCCAAGGCTGCTCCGGAGGGATCGCTAATAAAATTTTTGACCTTAGTCCACATGGCTCGCGGGTACACGCTGAATTAAGCTGCGAATATACCGCTTTACTAACGCTTCAGATGTGGGGTTTTGTACATTTGGAGGGATGAAAGTAGTCGTAAATGCAAGATGGCTCCTCCCGGGGAAACTAGAAGGTACAGGAATGTACACCTTGCGCATGCTCGAACACATCACAGCGCAGAGGAGCGATATCGAATTTGTGCTGCTTTACGACCGACCTAGCGCTGCGAAGCATCCGCTGCTGCAAGGGGATAACATAAAGCACCGAGTGGTTTTCCCTCCAGCAAGACATCCACTGCTTTGGCACCTGTGGAACCGATGGGCTGTTCCTAGGGCACTCTGGAAGGAACGCGCCGATCTCTACTGGTCCCCCGATGGGCTGCCGGCACGAACCAGTGCCGAGCAATGGGTCACTATTCACGACCTGAACTTTGAGCACCATCCAGAATGGCTGAAGTCCAATGTTGCACGTTACTACCAGCGGGAAATTAGACGTGCAGCCCTAGAAGCCCAGCAGCTGTTTACCGTAAGTGAATGGAGTCGTAAGGACATCGCCGAGCGCTATGAGATTCCATTCGAACGAATTCTACTGACGCCAAACGCGAGTGGTCGCGAGTTTCAGCCAGGCCCTGCAGAGCGCCAGCCGTATTTCTGTGCCGTAGGCGCGATGACCCCACGTAAAAACCTTCAGACCTTGCTACGCGCTTTCGATCAGTTCAAAGCCCGCCCTGGGATGGACCGGTATACGTTAAAAATTGCCGGAGAAGCGCACTTTAAAGATGCTGCACTCGAGGCGGTGTATGCTGGAATGGCGCATGGAGGTAGTGTTGAATTTTTAGGACGCCTTTCTGAGCGGGAACTCGAATCTTTATACCAAAACGCGACTGCATTTTGCATGCCGAGCGCCATGGAAGGCTTTGGCATTCCCGTGATCGAGGCAATGCAGTGTGGAACTGCAGTCATTAGCGCGGACAATAGCGCGCTGTCGGAAGTCGTGGAAGGAGCCGGCGTGCTTGTAGATACGTTCGATGTAGCGGCTTGGGCCGAGGCCATGGCTGAAATGACCACAGGGCATAAGCGCTGGCGAGAAGTAGGAATGGCGAGAAGTACCGAATACAGCTGGGGGCAAAGCGCGGAGCAGCTGGTGGCACAACTCGCTCTTAAACAAGGGCGCCGATGAAGTTGCAGCACAGTGCGTTGTCCGTTTTAGAAGCGGGTACAGATGAAGCCGGTCGTGGTTGTTTGTGTGGACCCGTGACAGCCGCGGCAGTGATTTTGCCGCCCGATTTTAAGAATGAACTCTTGAACGATTCCAAGCAGTTGACTGAAAAACAACGCAATAGGCTTCGGCCGATCATAGAGCAGGAGGCCCTTGCCTGGTCGGTAGCGCATGTGAGCCCTCAGGAGATTGACGAGATTAATATTCTGAACGCGAGCATTTTAGCGATGCATCGGAGTGTGGACGGGATGGAATTGGTCCCTGAATTTATAGCGGTGGATGGGAACCGATTCAAACCCTACGGCGAGATCCCCTACCACTGCCAAGTCAAGGGCGACGCGACGTACATGAATATTGCGGCGGCTTCCATTTTAGCGAAAACGTACCGCGATGAGCGGATGCGCGAACTTGCCGAGGAGTATCCGGAGTACGGCTGGGAACGCAATGCGGGTTACCCGACGAAAGCGCACCGAGCGGCGATCAAGGCGCACGGTCCGACCCCGCACCACCGCATGAGTTTTCAGCTGTTACCGCGACAGCTGAACCTGTTCGATTTGTGAAAAACTAACCCGTCTCCCCTCCCGTTTACCGCACCAATTCTCGGTAGCTTTATGGAAAATTTTCAAGTCCATGAAGTTTCTAAAATTCAGCCTCGTTTTTAGTCTCGCCCTGCTTTTCGGCAGCTGTACAAACACGGTCAAAGAACATACAGAAACCTCCCTAGTGCCGCTTGGCGCCTCCGTAATCCTCAAGGTGAATTCCACCGAGCGTGCGGCCCTGCTGGCAGACTCCTCGGGCATCGACGCCCTACAAGAGTTGCCTTTTGAGCAGTTGAACCGTTATCCTAGCGCGGTATGGATCGGCGCTTTGGTGCCTTCTGGTGCGGACAAAATGGATTGGGTGTGGTCCACCTCCTTTGATGAGGACGCCACCGGTTGGACAGCCATCGAAGAGCATGTCATCGCACCGTGGGACAGCGTTTACCTGGTTCGTGAAGGCAACACCATCGCCTGGAGCCAGAACCAAGGGCTGCTACAAGACCTCTTGAATCAGTACAACAATGGCACCGACATTCAGCAAAACTTGGCTTTTAGAAAACTTTGGACGAACGCTTCAAACAGTGACGAACTGAATGTTTTCCTTCAACACAGCGAACTGGAGCTGGTCGGGGACCAATTCTTTCAAACCGACCTCAGCTGGGCGAGACATCTTGCCAGCTGGAGCGAGATGGACGTGACCCTGCGTAAAAACAGCCTGATCATAAATTCGGTCAGTTTAAGCAGCGACAGCTCGAACACCTTTTTAAGCACCTTTAACCAAAGTGCATCGGCCGCATCTTACAGCAATGCCATAGCCTCTTCCGCCTCTTATGCCCTCACGATGAACGTGGGGAAACCGACCGAGTGGATGCGCGACTTTAACCGCTACAGAGGAAAGAAGCAACGTCTTAAAAAGGCCACTTCCCTGCTTGAAGCAGCGGGCATCGACGCCATGCGGGCCACTACATTGGTTTCCGGAGGTATGTTTCGCGCCGGCTATGGTGAAGAATCGGTCCTCGGGATTGCCTTGAGTGATGCTGAAGGGATGAAAGCCGTTCTAGAGCAGATCAGTAGCCGCACGAGCGTTTGGCAAGGCATGTCGCGCGGTACACTGCAAGAGAAGCATAAATTTATCTTCAGCAGTTTGTTTGGCTGGTTCTTTAGTGACCTGGGCACACCTTCTTGGATGATTCACGGTGACTGGCTGCTGATTGCAAGTGAGGGGAACACCTTGGAAGTCTATGCCGGAGAGTTGCGTCTGGGCAAAACCTGGGGCAACACCGAGCGTTTGGAAGCTTTTGGAAAACACATCGATGAGAAAGCCCATTTTAGCCTCGCGCTCCCTTTGGCGTTGGCCGAAGAGAAAGGCTTGATGAGTGGGGTTGAAAAAGGAAATTGGTCACGGATGAATGTATTTGCGGCCTTGGACGTGAAAGACGATTTGGCTTTTGGAAATGTTTCGCTGCTCCCTCAAGAGGAAAAAATACAAGAAAACAGTACCTATTTATGGTCTACCGCGCTTGAGGCGGAAGTTGCGGCAGGACCTTGGCTGGTGAAAAACCACCGCAGTGGGAAGAACAACGTCATCGTGCAGGACGCACAACACACGGTGTATTGGATCGATGATTTGGGGGCAATTTCTTGGAAAACGACCGTTGACGGCCCTATTCAAGGGGAGTTAACGCAAGTGGATCTGTTTAAAAACAATAAGTTTCAATTGCTCTTCGCAACCCAAAATCAGTTGCATTGTATCGACCTGTTGGGTAGAAATGTAGAAGACTATCCTATTACACTCCCTGCGTCCACGTCGCTCGGTGTAGCGGTGATGGACTACGATAAAAATAGAAATTATCGCTTCGTGGTGCCGTGTGGCGCCGCGCTCTACAACTTCACAAGTGACGGGAAGCTCGTGAGCGGATGGAAGACCGATGCTGGTGCCTCTACGATCGTTCAGTTGCCGTTCCTGTTCCAGAAAAACGGGAAAGACTACATTATCACCTCGACTGAAACTCAGGCACTCGTGCTCAACAGACGTGGGGAGACGAGAATCAAAACTTCAGCCTTCGAGGCGAGCCGTCACCCATGGATGGTGGTCGATGGATCTATACCAGCAATCGTAAGATTAGGAAGCGGAACACAACTCCAGAAACAGGGATGGGACGGCTCATTCTCTTTTGAAGAATTAGCACTTTCGGAACCGATCGGTTATCGTATCGAGAATTATGGGCAGATCAGCTGGTCACGTGAAGAAATTTCGGTGACTACAGATGCTAATATCACTGATATTCAGGTAGATAACATCTCTAAACTAGACAGCTACCCGGGTGGAACGGGCGTAATCTACACCGAAGAGGGCATCATCAAAGTGCAGCATCTTGTTAACAATGAATCCATTAGCACCTTTAGCGGAACGCACGCCAAAGCAGGCAGGCTCAGCGACACGGGACGTCCGGTGATCGTAATAGGTCAGAGCAATGCACTCATCTGCTACCAATTATAAGTATTGTTCACTTTTTAAGTATTTAATACGAGTTTTTGCTTGGTTCTTAAAACTCGGCAATGAATACCACTAGTGCACTCACCTACCGCTTTACGTTGGCCGTTTTACTGCTCGTAGCAGCGCGTGGACTTTACCATACCGTGAACATCTTTCTGGATGGCGGTGTTCACATTCGACTGATCGACGACGGAATAGGGATGAATTCACAAATGCTTGAAAAATATGGCACACGTACCACCTCAAAATCTGGGGGCAGTGGTATAGGCGTGCACTTGTCCATCAAACTGCTGCAAGAAGCTGGATACCAGATCAAAGTGCAGAGCATCGAACATCAAGGCACGGCCATAGACATCTATCAAAACGGAAATCTTGACCGTTTGCGGCACGCCTCGCGCAACACCAAAATGTTTTACTAATCCCTACTTCTGACGGAAGAAAATCTCGATAGGTGCTCCGTGGAAGTCGAATGCTTTACGCATTTTGTTTTCCAAGAAACGCTTGTAGGGTTCCTTAACGTACTGCGGTAGATTCGCGAAAAAGGCGAACTGTGGCGTACGGGTTGGAAGCTGTGTACAGAATTTGATCTTCACGTATTTCCCCTTCACTGCCGGTGGTGGGTAGCTCTTGATGATTTCCAACATCGTATCGTTCAGCTGCGAAGTGCTGATCTTTTGCCTGCGACGTTCGTACACCTTCACCCCTTCCTCAAAGGCTTTAAGTACGCGTTGCTTGGTAAGTGCACTGGTAAAGATGATCGGGAAATCTGTAAACGGCTCCAATTTCTTACGAATGTGTGCCTCTGCATCGCGAACGGTATTGGTCTCTTTATTCACCAAATCCCATTTATTCACGACCATGACGAGTCCCTTTTTATTTTTTTCAGCCAACGATACGATCGCCATGTCTTGCGCTTCAAAACCGCGCGTAGCATCAACAATCATCATACATACATCGGCGTGTTCGATCGCACGCACAGAGCGCATGTTCGAGTAAAACTCGAGGTTCTCGTGGACCTTGCCCTTTTTACGCAAACCGGCGGTATCCAGGAGCATAAAGTCAAAGCCAAACTTATTAAAGCGGGTATTTACCGTGTCGCGAGTCGTACCCGCGATGTCCGTTACAATATTGCGTTCCTCGCCGAATAGGGCGTTCACGATCGATGATTTTCCGGCATTCGGACGACCGATGATGGCCATCTTTGGAAGGTCTTCAAAGTCATCTACCGGGTTTTCATCCATGTGCTCGACGAGCTCATCCAATAAATCTCCAGTACCTCCACCGTTCACTGCGGAGATGGTGTGGTAACGCTCGATGCCTAGACCGTAAAATTCGGTGGCTTCGAGTTCCAACATGCTGTTATCGACTTTATTTACGGCGTAGACTACGGGTTTTTCCGTTTTACGCAACAGATCAGCGATGATCTTGTCAAATTCGGTAAGCCCAGCTTGCAAGTCCAAAACGAACAAAATGACAGAGGCTTCGTCCAAAGCAAGCTCTACCTGCTCACGGATCTCTCCTTCAAAAACGTCTTCAGATCCTTCGATGTATCCACCGGTGTCGATAACGGAAAACTCCTTACCGTTCCAGTCACTCTTTCCATAGTGACGGTCACGCGTAACCCCCGCTGTGCTGTCCACAATGGCATCACGACGTCTGATTAAACGATTAAAAAGGGTGCTTTTCCCAACATTCGGGCGACCCACGATAGCAACGATATTGCTCATACTCTTACTGTTTGTAACCAAAGCGCTTCAACTGCATATCATTGTCGCGCCAATTTTTCTTCACTTTCACAAAGGTCTCCAAGTGGATCTTCTTCGAAAAGAAAGCTTCAAGTTGTTTTCTAGCTCCAATACCTACTCTTTTCAGCATCGAGCCCTTATGTCCAATGATGATTCCCTTTTGCGATTCGCGCGCTACGTAAATCACCGTGCGTATGCGAATGATGTCCTCATCTTCTTTAAAATCCTCCACGTCTACTTCGACGCTGTAGGGGATTTCCTTCTTATAGTTGAGCAATATCTGCTCACGAACGATCTCACTCACAAAGAATCGCTCGGTTTTGTCGGTTAGAGCCTCCTTGTCAAAATACGGGGGGCTTGGCGGCATTAATTGGACCAAACGCTCCACTAAATAGCTCGTGTTTGCCTTCTCCAATGCCGAAATAGGAATGATCTCAGCGTTCGGTAAGGTTTCCTTCCAATACGCCACTTCTTCTTCCAATTTCTCCTGATCCGTCGTGTCTATCTTATTGATAATCAACAATACCGGTAGATCTGTCGTTTCCAATTTTTGGAAAAACCCTTGATCCTTCAGCGCTCGGTCACCCGGCTCTACTAAATACAAGAACACGTCCGCGTCTTCGAAGGCCTCCGACACAAATTTCATCATGTGCTCCTGCATCTTGTACGCCGGTTGAATGACACCCGGGGTATCTGAAAATACGATCTGGTAGTCTGGCTCGTTCAAGATCCCAAAAATGCGGTGACGGGTCGTCTGCGCCTTCGGGGTGATGATACTAAGTCGCTCACCCACAAGGGCATTCATAAGCGTACTCTTCCCGACATTGGGATTTCCGATGATATTGACAAAACCGCTTTTGTGTTCCATTTTGCAAAGATGCAACTAAATCACGCAGTTATAGCCAAAAAACGGGGCCCTGTGTAATGTTTCTGATCTTACTGTGGAAAAAGGGATTGAACCGGTGGGAAGCCATCAAATACCATGCGGTGGAAGACACGCAAGGATCTGTGGATGCACTGGCCCACAGCTCGTCTGCACCGTAGGCCGTACCGTGATTCGCGGCGTAGGGCAATCCTCGATGTCCGGAGGCATTTGTGATCCAGCCTTTGCGAAGTTCAGTGAGCACCTCAGTAGCGGCTACGGGATCATTTGCTGCCCAATGCATCACGGCTACTTGGGCCGTTCCCTCGAACCACAAGGCGTCCTGGTCTTCATCGAAACAGTATCCCGTGATGGATTCGCCCGTTGCAGTGCTGGTAGTGGTGAGTGCGTATTTGTTCAGCGCGCTACGGGCCGACTCTGGGAAGTCTGGAAAAGCACAATAGCTCCACGTATTGCAGTCCAAGGCATATTTGTATGAAGGATTCGTAGGCCAAGCCATGAGGTTGCCGTCCACCGGATCCCATTTCTCGGCTTCCAAATGACGTAGAATACTGGATCGAATAGCGTCGTCAGAAATCACAGCAAACGCATCGATATTGCCTTCTGTAATCTTATGTATGGTATCTCCGTTTGCGCGGTAACCGCCGTACAGACCGTCACCGTATGGATCTTCTAAAGAAACGAGCCACCAGTACAATGACCCTTCAAGGGCATAGTATTTAAAAGGCATGGCCTTATTCACGGAAGCATGATAGATACGCACTGCTTGCAAGAGCCAGGCATTATCTCCCATCCAGCGGTTGCCTGTAGGCTCGCCGGTGGGTGAACGGAATTGGTAAAAACCACCTAGTCCCTGATCTAGTTCTGTGGTACGTCGAGCGTCGAAAAAGTCCAAAGTCTTTTCAGCAGCTTCCAAGTTGCCGCTGAGGCAATAGGCGATGATCGCTAAGGCCTGATCGTACGTGCTGATCACGGTGCCGCCCTCGATCGAAGGAACTAAACCATTGGGGAGCTGGAGGTCTGTGAGAAAGTCGATGGCTGCTAGATCAAAAGAGTCTCGCTGCTTTTGGGCTGAAAATTCATAAACGAA
>CATITW010000319.1 GCA_949547975.1 Cryomorphaceae bacterium
AAGAAATAATGACTTACTGCTATATTTTTTTGGGGTCAATGTAAAAAGCTGAGGGGTAAATTTATAAATTGTTATCTTTGTCTCCAAATTCATAGCTTATGGAGTTAAACGGTTATCGCCTTCTTCTTCCTGAAGGCACTTTAGACTACTTTGATCTTGTTGATGTGAAGGAAAGCGTAAATGAAGTTGTGTTCTACCTTGAGGAGAAAAATATCGTTCCTGAGAAGTATACAGATCAGGATACTGAGAGTAAAGGCTTTTATGATCCTGTTATTGTTCAGGATTTTCCTCTCCGTGGCAAGAAGGTCTTCCTTAATATTCGTCGTCGTCGCTGGCTCTTAAAGAAGCATAATGAGTATATCTCTCGTAACTGGCGTATGGTGGCTGAAGGTACTCGTATGACGCAAGATTTTGCGTCTTTTTTAAAAGAACTATATTGATAGCTATCCGATCAGTTGCAAGCTCTTAGGTGTTTTATCTGGAGTTGACGGGGATTTATTGGAGCGTCAATACCGTAACCATCTAAGTGGTTATCTCCATTGGGACCAACTTGTTCATGCAGAGGATTGGCTACTATTCGAAAAGAATATCGGTGCTTGTATCTGTATTGATGAGGTAGCCCTCTCGCGTGGGGAACTCTATACTGTACTGACCAATAAAGAAGCTCACGGTGGTAAAGGTAGTATGATTGCCATCATTAAAGGTACGGACGTTCATACGGTCACTTCTGTCCTGCTTAAGCTCTCCCGTCGCCGCCGTTACCAAGTGCGCGAGATTACTTTGGATATGGCTCCTAACATGGAGCAGATTGCACGCATCTGCTTTCCTGCGGCCAAACGTGTTACCGATCGCTTTCACGTACAGAAGTTAGCTTATGAAGCTGTGCAGGAGATGCGTGTAAAAGCTCGCTGGGAGGCTTTGGATGAAGAGTCCACTCAGATTGCTTATGCAAAGGCCTGTGGAAAGATGTATCATGCACCTGTTTTCGCTAATGGAGATACAAGAAAGCAGTTGTTAGCGAGAAGTATTTATCTGCTTTACAAGAAGGAATCCTTATGGACTCAGTCTCAAAGAATACGGGCTGAAATTCTTTTCAAGGAATATCCCGATATAAAGAAAGGATATTATCTGTCTATGCGGTTAGGCTTAATCTATCATCAGTGTAAGTTTAAGGATATTGCTTTGACAAGGCTGGCAAGGTGGTATGATGAAGTAGATAAATCAGGGTTCCTCACCTTTGGAAGGGTCGCACGTTCTATACAAACACATTATCTGGATATAATCAATTTTTTTGAAAGGAGGGCAACCAATGCCGCAGCAGAGTCATTCAATGCTAAAATCAAAGCATTTAGAGCACAGTTCAGAGGAGTAAGAGATAGAGCTTTTTTCTTATATAGACTTGCTAAATTATATGCTTAAATATAAAATCCCTCAGATTGTTACGTTGACCCATAAGTACTCTTTTTATTTTAGTTTTATAAAAAAATAAAGCTAATTGGTGACAATAAACCAATTAGCTTCTAAAGGTAGC
>CATITW010000320.1 GCA_949547975.1 Cryomorphaceae bacterium
AAGGGGTCCCCGATAACGAAGGTTTTTCCGTCGACGTGGATTTGTGCTCCAGATTCGAGTTGGCGCAATTCGAGCGCATTAAAATCCAGGTACTTTTTGGCTAAGGGGTAGGCACTGAGCAGGACTTGGAAGCCGATGTCTAGATCGTGGCCGTCGACGTGAACGGTCCTTACGCGACCGCCTACGGCGTCAGACTGCTCGATGATGGTCGGGTGGTAGCCCGCTTGTTCTAATTCATAAGCGGCGATTAGGCCGCTGATACCGGCTCCGATGATGTAGACTGACTTCTTGTGTTCCATAGCGGCAAAATTAATCTACGTGGGGCGAATAATATTTTTTACGAAGCCAAAATGATACACGGACGAGTAAGATGAGTGCGGGGACTTCGACGAGCGGTCCGATGACACCGGTGAATGCTTGACCGGAGTTTAGTCCGAAAACGGCGATGGCCACTGCGATGGCGAGCTCAAAGTTGTTGCCGGCTGCGGTAAAGGCGATGGCGGCGTTCTTATCGTAATTGGCCCCAACAGCTTTACTGATGAAAAATCCGATGAGGAACATGACGGTGAAGTAGATCAGCAGTGGGATGGCGATGCGTATCACGTCCAAAGGGATTTGAACGATGAGTTCGCCCTTGAGTGAGAACATCACTAAGATGGTGAACAGTAGGGCAATCAAGGTCATGGGGGAGATGGTAGGAAGAAAGGTGTTGCGGTACCATGCTTCACCTTTGAGTCGTACCAGGAGTAATCGGCTGAGGATACCAGCGAGGAAGGGAATGCCTAAATAGATGGCTACGCTTTCTGCGATGGTGGTGATGGAGATGTCGACGATGGCGCCCTCGAACCCGAAATAGGGAGGGAGTACGGTGATAAATAGCCATGCGTAAAAGCTGTAGGCGAAGACTTGGAATATGCTATTCAGCGCAACGAGTCCAGCGCCATACTCACTGCTGCCTTCTGCGAGATCGTTCCAAACGAGGACCATGGCGATGCAACGTGCCAGTCCGATGAGAATCAGCCCCACCATGTATTCTGGGTAGTCTTGCAGGAAAACGAGCGCAAGTATGAACATAAGCACAGGGCCGATGACCCAGTTCAGCACAAGCGAAATAGAAAGCACTTTTACGTTTCTGAACACTTTTGGCAGCAGTTTATAGTCCACTTTAGCGAGGGGCGGGTACATCATAAGGATGAGCCCTATCGCGATGGGAATGTTGGTGCTTCCAGAACTGAATGAATCTATGAATCCGGCGCTGGAAGGGATGAAGTAGCCAATCCCCACACCGATCGCCATGGCGAGGAAAATCCACAGGGTGAGGTAGCGATCGAGGAAGCTTAATTTCTTCGTGCTCATTACTTCGCCCTTTCTTTTTGAGCCACACTTTGGTCCTTGATGTAGCTGGTGAGGAAGAGCATTTCAGTGCCGATCAAGGTTACCGTTTCATCGTATTTCTTTCGCTCAGAAGGTGTATTGTCAAAGTATCTCGGATCATTATATGGTATGGCGAAACGACCGACAGCGCCATCTACTGCTGGGCACGATTTATCGGCATCGGAGCACACCATGACTGCGACGAAATTTGACTTTGGGTTCGATTCATGGGTGTAGACTTTGGACATCATGTTCCAAATAGGGAATTTTTTTGGGGTGATGGAAACTACGGGGTTCTTCTGTGCAGGATCAACATCCACGGTAAACCCGGCGCGCTGAACTGCGGCGATGGCCTTTGGGTTAAACGCAGTAGCTTCTGTTCCTCCGGAGAAGGATTCGAACTGAGGCAATCCAAAATAGTACAGGCCGTATTTAAACCACAGATCAGCCAAGTGACTTCTTCGTGAATTATGGGTACAGACAAACAATGCGTTAAAGGTGCCTTGCTGCTGGGCTTGTTCGAACATAAAATCGCCCAGTTCCTCTAGCTCCGCTCGTCTTTCTGTAGAAATACCGTCGAAACCCGAGATGAGCTTTTCGGTTGTTGTCTCCAATTCTGGATTGATGGCTAACGCTGCATTTTGTGCTGAAAGCGTACTTCCTACTATCGTAAGGGCGAGTACTGCAAGTGATTTGATTGTCATTGTTATTGGTTTTTTATTTGAGAGAAAACATATAATAATTCGCTAGCGATTTGCATCGATCTTTGGTCGTACATCGCGCCTTCTTCAGGAGTGTCATCAAAGGCTTTTGGGTCTTCGTAGCGAACGGGTATTCTTTGCTCCGTGCCTGGAATAAAGGGACAATTTTCGTCTGCATGCGAACAGGTCATTACCGCTGCAAACTGATCTGCCTCGTTGATAGGGTCATCAAAGAGCTTGGAAAACGCGATGACGGGTGCTGCGTCCTCGGCAAAATAGGTGGTGTAGCGCGGGTTCTCTCCAAGGCTGGCTTCGATGCGAAATCCGCTGCGCTGGATGGATGCAACGGCACGTTCATTAAATGCGGTGACTTCAACGCCCCCGGAGTAGCATTGGGCTGGAATGCCGTGCACGTAAGCTGCGGTTTGTGCCCAGATCTGCGAGAATTGGCTTCTGCGGGAGTTGTGGGTACAAATGAAATTTAAATGCGCTATTTCGCCCAGGTCTCGTTTGCCTTGTATGTAGTCGATCAATGGTTGTAATACGGCCTTGCGTTCCTGGGAAATGGATTGTGATTGGGCCTCTTGAATGGTGCTTAAGAGCTCTGGATACAATGTGTTAGACATGATTTTTTAGTTAGCTGTGACCAATTTTTTTAGCAACATTCATCCTTGTCAGTAGGAGAGTACTGGTCGAACAACACAGAGAATTGGTCACGGATCATCGACCAATTTTTTGCATTAATGCAGTAACTCACCTTGGAGCCGTCGATGGTGCCTTGAATGATTCCGATCTCTTTGAGCTCCCTTAAATGCTGGCTGATCGTCGCTTGTGCAAGTCCTAATTCCTGAACTAAATCGCCGTTAATACACGCGTTCGACTTCAAAAGATACTCAATGATCGCTACACGTGCAGGGTGCGCAATGGCCTTCGCATAGCGCGCGATGTCGTTTTGTTTCTCCGAGAATAGATCAGATTTAGTGACTCCCATAATACGTCTTCGTTAGATTGCAATATTACGATGAATAAGCTTCTGACCACTGAAGAAATTGAAAAAAAAAATCTCTCTGTCCCGAAATTTAGATTCGTGAAATGTGTCCGCTTAATTCAAAGGTATTGCGCAACTAAAGTCGAACAGATTCACATTCAGTAACTCAAAGCCGTTACGTGGCCGGCCGTATTCCCATGTTGATCGTATGTCGATGTAGCCTGCTGCGATAGCGACAGGGATGAAGTTGATGTATGCTTTATTCTTGAAGTTATATCTATAGCCAATTCCCACCCGAATTCCCGTAAATAGTCCGAATCGCTTTTCATCTAGCGGTATGTCTTCGAAATAATCCCAAGTGTGTAAAGTATGTATTCTTTGATCACCGAATCCTCCCATTACCCCTATCTGATAAAAGAGATTGTGCGGTTTGTCACCACCGCTCTGGTTACGATTTCTTCCGTACCAAGCCATCAAATTTTTATCGTAATTGGCTTCTAAATAGTAAACGTGGGCTGTTCCGTTCCAATCCCCCGAGTCTTGAACGGGAATGATATAGATATCGCCTTGGCCGTAATTACCCTTAACACTCCAGCGCTGGTCTGGTGCAGAAGGATTGTGCCATTCCAAACCTAGCGCTCCTTCAAAAAGAGCAAAAGACATGGGGCCAAACGAAATACTAGGGTCTAATAAGATATGGTAGTTCAGTTTTGGGGCCGTGTCGGATTCTTGTGCTTTAAGTAGGTGAGTGAACATCAAAGCGCTGAGTACAGCTACGATTTTTAGTTTCATTGGTAGGATTAGATTTGATGGATCAATATAGTCCAAATACGAGAGAGGTATATTACCATTTGCTTTGCAGGGTGTTCCTTGCAGTGAATAGTTTGTGTACGGTAAATACTGTACATGGCTTGCGCGATTGCCGGAAAGACGGTAAACCCATTCAATGCCCTATTTTACTTACCTTTAGCTAACCGAATCATTTATGAGTGACATTAGAATACCTTGCGGGCAGTCAAGGGGTCGTAGGTTCGAATCCCTCTCTCTCCGCGGGCAATTTCATTAAATTGCGTCGACCTGCGCGGTCCAAATACTCAAAAACACTTGTATTGCGTTGAATTTCTGCGAGTTGCGTCAAGGTTCGATTCCTTTCCAAAGAGCCTCTCTCTCCGCTGCACCGTGAGACATAGGAACCGAGCTTTTCATCAGACGCTGACCAGGACGTTAACCGAAGAAACTCTATTTACTGATGTGAAAGAGTTCCTTAAAAAATCACTACCTAAAAAAGCGAATCTTTTACGCGAAGCCTGTATCCATAAAAGTAATACGGACTGTCGAAGTAACTATAATGCTGCAATTCAA
Organism: Cryomorphaceae bacterium; assembly: GCA_949547975.1. The sequence goes on from CATITW010000320.1 coordinate 4,426, forward strand.
GAAGGTTGATGTCAAATGAAGATTCAATCGTGTCTTGCCCTTGTATTGAAAAGAGTTTAAAATCATATTCCGAATGAAAGTCTTCAGGAATGACATGAGTGTCTGTCCGACGAATCTCTATTTCAGTTTCATCTACTTCTAAGTAAATAACAGTGTCCTTCGAACCATAGGTAGACTCAAAGAATATAGGGTGTGATGACCAGTTGTTAACAACTACAGAATGCTCACTAGAATAGAACGTATCGCATGAAACTAATGCAAAAGCGAAAAGAAAAAGTAGTTTTTTCATGGTCTGATGTAGATGTAACGGTATTTACTAAAGTTGGTTTTCCTATCGTCTTCAATATCAGAACAAGTCTTAATCATAGAAAAAGTCCCATTTAAAGCATCCCATTGCGTCCAATCTCCATCTACGTAAATGGAATTCTGATAGAATTCTGTGTAGTCATGAATGTTTTTGCACCATTTTTTCCATTGCCAAGGATTGGTGCTAGAAACTTGTCTAAACTGATGATACTTCTTGGCTCTGCCAATTAGATTATTATGAAAATCCATATTCTTTGACGCACAGTTGTTTCCTGATTTTTGCTCATGAGCCCAACCTACGAACCAAGCTGTTGTTTTTCCACAGTATCTTCTAGTTAGCATTTGCCAAGTGATATGACGGTAGGCATCTCTTATTGTTTCTCCTCCTGCCAAATTCTTGTAGTAATTGTCGGCACGATCTTCAGCTCTATTTGCACATTGGAGCACTCTAAATGCGGTCCATGCAACGGTGACTCCGCTAGCAATACCTATGGGAGAGAATATGGCTTGTGTTAAAGTTAGTTGGGCTTTACCTGACCCTTGGACACCTAATATATCTTCAAGGTCTGCAGGATTGCCTTGAGCAAACCCTTGTGCAAGGGTTTCATAATCATGCCATAATATACTCTCAGTAGAATCTAAGGCCAGAATATTAGCTTCCATATTATGTGTTGGAATGGTATCAGATTCTACAAACTCCATAGTGTCGACATATGTAGGCGCAGCAGCAATTGCAGCTAACAAAAGAGAGTCTGAGTCTGCTATAACTCCTACATAGGCATCACCAGGATATAGGTCGATTAGTCTAGACTCCAGGTGTGCAATATATCCAGAGTTTTGGATTAGTTGTGCTTTTGTCACAAGAGTAGGATTAGAAAGTATGTATTCTCTGTGTATAACATGAATAGCACTCGCATGAAACAATGGAACATTTAAATCGTCCAGAACATCGTTATCTGTGTTAATCACAACATTTAAATCAGCGTCAATAGGGACGTCTTTCTTACACGAAGAACAAAAGGATAACAGTAAAAGCGCTGCTGAAAAGGTCTTTGCTAAGTTCATATTTGAATGGTTGCTAAATGAAAATTAAAGCTACGACAATATTTATTAGGATTCACTAATTAACCTCGATTCCGCAAGTCTAGGTATGCCTCGTTTTTCATCAATGTGAAGATAGCTTAAAATGGCCTAGTTCGCACGATCCACTTTGATCGTCAACTTCATTCATCGTATTTATTGATCCTCGAACAACTTTTTCATTTCATGAATATAGCGAAATCCCTTGTTATAATTGATGATTTCTAACTTGACAGAACCTCTGGCGGTTCTGCAAGCCGGGTTCGAGACTATTCGAACTAAAATGATTGTCTGAAGAACGAGCTTTTAGAGAATCGAACCTTCGGGTGAAATCCTTTATATTCGCCTTGTTAAGTCAAGCAATTGGGCGAAATGCCCTCCGCGACCGATTGGGTTGCTTAGCGGGTTCACTTAGCGAAAAGAGTTCTCATAAATAACTGATTTTAAGCATATTGGAGCGTTAGGTTCATTCCCCTCTCTCTCCACTGCACAACAATGTATATGATCCATTTAAAAGTTATGGCCACTTTGAGGAGATAATCAGGTTTTGGTGATAACTCCTAATTATCCACAAAGCCTTAACTAGCTTTTACTTTGACGTATCTTGAATAAGTCCGAAACAGAAAGCCCGTTAACGGATCATATACCAAACTTGTACGCAAGCTAAAAGGAAGCCAACCGCACAAAAGCAAAGAGTGCTATCGCACACATTGCTTTTTTACCAACGCTCCAAAGAGTACTAGTTTAAATTCCTAAACTCTCTCGGCCCCACCCCCACTTTTTGTTTGAATAATCTCGTAAAGTGCTGTGGATATTTAAATCCTAATTCATAAGCAATCTCACTTATAGATTTATCTACGTCAAAAATACGTTCCTTGGCGATGTTAATCACTTTAGTTTGTATATAGTCTTGGGTAGTATTGCCCGTTTCTTTTTTGATTAAGTCACCAAAATAATTGGGCGAAAGATTTAATTGTTCAGCAAAATACTGCACCATCGGAAAACCTATTTGCTCAGGCTTATCAGAATTCAAATATTCAAAGAGTAGTGCTTCAAATTTGGCCAGCACACTAGAATTTACATGCTGTCTGGTAATAAACTGGCGGTCGTAGAAACGGTCACAATAGTTTAAAAACAATTCAATGTTTGAAGAAATTAGCTTTTTGCTATGCTTATCTACAGGTCGTTGTAATTCGAGATTAATCTTTGAAAAGCAATCAAAAACAATATCCTGTTCCTTTTTGGAAATATGTAGCGCTTCGCTGGAGCTATAGTGGAAGAAATTATAATTCTGCATGGTACTGGCAAGCGAAGTTCCTAAAAGTAAATCAGGATGAAACACTAACCCATGTCCCATCGGCTGGTATTCATCAGTTTTATTTAATACATCTAAAACTTGACCAGGAGATACAAATACCAAAGTACCCTCTTGGTAATCATAAGTCTGCTTACCATACTTTAAATCACCACATTTCACATCTTTCAAAAATGCGCAATACAGATTAAAGTACATTTTAGAACCTGTACGTCTGTCTGCATTTGAAAAATCGAGGACACTAACCAGAGGATGTAGGGTTTCGTGCTGATTAAATTGGTTGTAATCATCAACAGTATTGAAATTAATTGTAGGTTCCATAGGACGGAGTTTTTATTCCGAAAGTAGTCTATTCAGCCCATAATTAGCCAAGTTAAAGGTCACATCAGTAACATTGGTAAATACTTCTGTAATAGGTATAAGTATAACCATTCTATTTTTACGATTTTCACTCTATACACTTGAAAATCAATAAAATGAAACGAACCATATTATCGCTGATTTCTCTTGTCTTCTTGAACATAGCGAATGCACAAAGTAGTTTGAAAGAGCCATTAGAAATACAAGAACAAGGTACTTTTGCCGTAGGCGGAGGCATTAAAGAAAGTACGGGCACTTTTGACCCCATTGCCCACGGGGCGTTCAACCCGTCAAACCAAAGTACGGAAGGACAAACCCTGCACGGCGACCACGCTTCTGTATTGTACCAAATTCCGACCGAGGCTCGCGAGTGGCCACTTGTATTCTGGCACGGGTATGGTCAGTCTATGCGAACCTGGCAGAGTACCCCAGATGGCCGGGAAGGTTTTCAGAGTATCTTTTTGAGAAAGAAATTTCCGGTCTATTTGCTAGACCAGCCCAGAAGGGGGCTTGCAGGTCAAAGTTTGGAACCAAGGACTTTGGAGGCCAGAACCGAGGATCAACTTTGGTTCGGCATTTTCAGAATGGGAGAAGGAACCACGTTCTATCCTAACATCCAGTTTTCCAAAGAACCTGAAGCCCTCAATCAATTCTTTCGCCAAAGCACCCCTGATACGGGGCCCTTAGACGTCGACCTCAACATAAGTGCCGTTTCAGCATTGTTCGATAAAATAGGAGACGGCATCTTGGTGACCCATTCCCACAGCGGAGGGCAAGGGTGGCTCACCGCGATAGAAAATGATCACATCAAGGCAATTGTGTCCTATGAGCCGGGCAGCAATTTTGTATTTCCAGAGGATGCTGTACCGGAACCTATTCCTTATGTAGGTGGTTCGTTGAGGGCTCGGGGTGTCGAAATGAGTGAATTTGAGAAGCTGACCAGAATCCCCATTGTGATTTATTACGGCGATTATATACCAGAGGTCGAAGTAGAAAACCCAGGACAGGAACAATGGCGTGCCGCGCTCACAATGGCGCGTAAATGGACAAAGGCAGTAAACGATGCAGGAGGGGATGTTACGCTCGTGGTACTACCCGAAATTGGCATCAAGGGTAACACCCATTTCCCAATGTCCGATTTGAACAATCTCGAAATAGCCGATTTAATGTACAATTGGCTTCAGGAAAAAGGGCTGGCTAATGTTTCCTCTGCGACACCAGCATCTAATGTCTCCAATGCACCAGAATCGATATTTCCCAGAGGGATAAAAGCCCCAAACGTTCACCATACTGGTGATATTTGGCTCAGTCACATAGCCGATGCAGATGAAACTTTTAATTGGAATGTAGCTCAAGCCGCTTCTGCGCCTGGTGCAAAACTAAACTGGCATTTACACCCTAAAGGACAACAATTACTCATCACTCACGGGGTCGGGTTTTATCAAGAAAAAGGTAAAGAGGTACAAGTAGTTCGTGCTGGCGATGAGGTCTTGTGCCCGCCTAATGTGGAGCACTGGCATGGAGCTGCACCGAATAGTCCAGTCACTTACCTAGCCATCAGTGGCAACGCCCCTACCCAATGGACAGGTGAGCTTACGGATGAAGCATACAATAGTATTCCTGCACCTGAATTGAACGATCCAGACATCGAACATACCATTAGGGCACTTTCACAACAAAAATGGGATTGGATGGCCGCTAAAAATGCGGACAGCCTTGCTGTACTTTTTCATGACAAGGCCAAGTTCGTACACATGGGAGGTACCTGGGGTAAAGACCGGGAAGTGGAAATTATCAGGAGTGGTGGTATCCATTACAAAAATGCCGAGGTCCACGAAGTTATGGTAGAAGTGCTCAGTGAAAATACGGTCATTCTATGGAATCGAATTACGCTACTTGCTGTCGTTGGCGGTAATGAAGTCACCAATCCATTCATGGTTACGGAAGTCTATGTAAAGGAAAACGGTAACTGGAAACTGGCCGACCTGACCTTCAGCAAACTGATGACAAGAGATTAACCGTATTCATCTAAGGCAAAAATCACACAATAAGCGCATATGAGAAATATGATATTTGGCCTAGCTTTCTTGCTGAGCCTCCCGCTACTAGCACAACAGAGTAATGCTCCTAAAGTAGCAACGGAGTTTGGAATAATTCGTGGGGTCAGCGAAGACAGTGTCGATAGTTTCAAGGGTGTTCCTTTTGCTGCACCACCCACGGGGGAGTTTCGTTGGCGTCCACCGCAGCCGGTTACACCTTGGGAGGGAGAACTTGATGCCACTGAATATGGCGCTAATTGTGCCCAGTCCGGTTGGGGCGGCTCCCCTGGAACAATTGCTGAGGGTTCATCAGAGGATTGTTTATACCTGAATTTATGGAGACCCGCCAATGTATCGGACAACGCGAAACTACCCGTTTTGGTCTGGATACATGGTGGCGGGTTTGTTGGCGGTAGTGGTTCCGGACCTGGCATTGCTGGAAAAGAATTTGCCAAAAAGGATGTCATTTTGGTCACTATCAACTACCGTTTGGGGCGCCTGGGTCATTTCGCCTTTCCGGCGCTAAGTGCCGAGCATCCAGAGGAACCCAAAGGAAGTTACGCTTACATGGATCAGATTGCGGCCCTGCGATGGGTACAAAAAAATGTAGCTGCTTTTGGGGGTGACCCTGAAAATGTAACCATTTTTGGTTTCTCTGCGGGTGGGGTATCTGTTCATTCCCTGTTGACCATTCCTGACGCCCAGGGTCTTTTTCACAAAGCGATCAGCCATTCAGGCGGCGCAAGAGACGGGGGGCTTACGGGAAGACCCATACGTAAAGAAAATGCCGATATTTTTTACAAAGTTTCTTCTGAAATTATTGGGATAAATTTTGCTCGTAAGCACGGCATTGAGGGCACCAATGCGGAAGCCCTTGCCAAACTCCGCGCCTTACCAGTAGAGGAGATTATCGATGGTGGACAGAAAACCGATGGTGAAGGTGGTCCGCGTATCTATTCAGGACCAATATTAGACGGGAAATTGGTTGTAGAAACTGCCGAAAGCGCATACAAGGCTGGAAGACAGGCTAAGGTGCCTCTAATGATTGGTTCATGCAGTGCAGAGGTAGGCGGCAGTTTGGTAAACAACAGCAGTACCAAAGAGGAATTATTTGCACGCTTTGGACAGTTAGAAGAGGAGGCAAAAGCGGCCTACGACCCTGACGGTACTAAGGAGTTTTCCGAGATTATCGCCCAATTTAATACCGATTGGGTATGGGCCGAACCGGCGCGTTTTGCAGCCAATTCATTTGTAGCGGCGGGTGAATCGCCTTACATCTTCCATTTCGATTTTGTTTCCGACCCAATGAAAGCGCGCATGCCCTATGGTGCAAGTCATGGAACCGATATTTCTTATGTTTTCAACACCCTGAACGCACGTTGGGGAAACCCTGAAACTACCTCGGCAGATGAAAACCTTGCCGAAATAATGAATACGTATTGGGTCAATTTTGCCAGAACCGGTAATCCCAATGGGGAAGGTTTGCCTGAATGGCCTGCGTACACACCTGAAAGCAATCAGATATTGGAGATCCAGCCTAATGGTGTCCCTGTGGGAAAACCTGATCCTAGAAAAATCAGGTTGGATTTGATTGAAAGAGCTGTCAATAGGAGGAAGGAATTGCAAACACGAGGTATTTGATCACGAGAACCAAACAGTCAATGAAGAAATGAAAATTATCACACTAAATATTTTAATATTCCTAATGCTAACAACCACCGTAAAGGCACAGGAGATAACTGGAAACCCCTTTGGACTGGTTTACAAAGGCGCCATAACCAAAAATGAAGCTGGGGCTGTCAACATTCAGCCAGTCTCATATCAATTGAATGGCATCGAAATCGCTGCAAATGTTTACCTCCCGGCTGGCTATGACCAAAATGATAGCTACCCTGCCATTGTGGTTGCCCATCCAAATGGTGGTGTAAAAGAGCAAGTTGCCGGATTATACGCCCAGCGGCTTGCGGAAGCTGGCTATATAGCCATTACTGCAGATGCAGCCTATCAAGGTGCCAGCGGAGGCACACCTAGAAATGTGGACAAACCGTCTAATCGAATTGAGGACATTCGCGGTATGGCGGACTTTATTACGCGGTATGAAGGTGTTGATTTGGATAGGATTGGTCTTCTAGGTATCTGTGGTGGGGGTGGTTATGCGCTGAAGGCAGCACAGTCAGATAAGCGATTTAAAGCCATCGCTACTTTAAGCATGTTTAATTCTGGTATGGTAAGGCGCAATGGTTTTATGAACTCGCAGGTGAATACCATACAAGAAAGACTGAAGCAAGCATCTGATGCCCGTGCACAGGAAGCTGCTGGAGGGGAAGTGATTTATACTGCAAATACAGAAATAACAGATGAGATGGCAGACAAAATGCCATTCGACTTATATCGGGAAGGACATTACTACTACCATCGAACGCACGCACATCCAAATTCCACCTTCCGTTATACGATGAGCAGTTTGTTGGATTTGATGACATTTGACGCCAGCACGAATATGGATTTAATCAATCAGCCATTGTTAATGATAGCGGGAAGCAAGGGGGATACCTATTATATGACCGATGAGGCCTTCCTAAAAGCCACAAATTCTGAAGCCAAGGAATTGTTTCTAATTGAAGGAGCGACTCATATTCAAACTTATTATGTGCCTGAATATGTGGACGCCGCGCTCATGAAATTGTCTGAATTTTATGAAAATAATCTTTCAAAATGAAGCTCATCCAACCTTACAAGGCCGTGAGGCTGTTTATTCTGACCTTGCTAATAATTGGTTGTCAAGCCAATGATCATGAATCAAAGACAGCCAGCGACGTCTTGTCAAGTCAAGAGAAAAGCATCATCAAAATAGCCAGTTATGCCGCACAGGGCGATTTAGTCAAACTGAAAGATGCGCTAAATGAGGGATTAGAAAACGGCCTTACCATAAATCAAGCCAAAGAAATACTGGTTCACTTGTACGCCTATGCTGGCTTCCCAAGGAGCATACGCGGGTTACAGACCTTTCTTGATGTACTAGAGGATAGAGAGGTTAAGGGAAAAACGAATGAATGGGGACCAGAGGCATTTCCAATATCTGATTCCAGAACCAAATATGAACGTGGGGTTGCCGTTTTAGAAGAGTTGGTTGGGAGACCATTGGACGGCAAACCAGCCTATCAAGAATTTTCTCCTGAAATGGACAGGTTTTTAAAAGAGCATCTGTTTGCAGATATTTTTGAGCGGGACGTACTCAGCTACAAGCAACGAGAGTTGGTGACCATTTCGACAATCGCCAGTTTGGGCACCTTGGAACCAATGCTAAAAAGCCACTACAGTCTTTCGCTCAATGTAGGTTGGCAGCCTGAGCAGCTACTGGCATTTGCACAAATTATCAAGACTACAGCAGGAAAAGAAAAATCTAATTCGGCTCATTCGGTTTTGAAAGAGGTGCTTGATAGTAGGGAATGAATTTATGGAAACCTTTCTCATTATGAAAAAATACCTTCTTTATACCTTAGCTATTGTTTTGACAATAGACATGGGATGTTCGGAAAACAATACATCTGAGATTCAAGAAACCCCGATTTTTCCGAAAGGAACGAAAATAGACAATGATAACTTCACAGGTATTGCCTGGGTTACGATGCTGGCAGAGTCCGATAGTTTGAACCCGATGTATGCAGGCAACGTGAGGTTCGAGCCAGGAACCCGAACCAACTGGCATTCGCATCCCGCAGGTCAATTGCTTATCGTAACCAGTGGAGAGGGATACTATCAAGAAAGAGGACAACCGAAGCGCATTTTGCATAAAAGTGATGCTGTGAAATGCCCACCAGACACACCGCATTGGCATGGGGCAACCCCTACAAGCGAGTTTACTCATATTGCGATTTCCAGTAGTCAGAATGGGCCTACCCTATGGTTGGAAAAAGTAACAGATGAAGTTTATAGCGGAAATTAATGCCTCACCGAAAGTTCAAGCACATTGCAATCCTTGTTCCTGCGGCGGAGAGTGTAGGGAAGACATACGATTCAGGTAAATACTCTGGCTTCCAATATTTGTCAAGTATTATTCGTGAATCATGAATGAAAGGAATTTCGGCGATGACACCAGTTTTTTTGCGTGTTATTCGAATCCACAGTTGGTCACCGTCTTCAATGAGGTGATGGTACTGCAAGTTCTTAATGTCCGAATAGGCCAGCCCAGTAAAGCAAGCGAAAAGAAAGAGATCTCTAACCCGGAGAGAGAGGTACTAGAACCTTTTCTTGTAAACCATTGAAAATCAATAATTAACAGCGCTTGTTTCCAAGCGGGGTTACGATTTGGATACTTCTCCTCCGACAGAGGGCTTCTC
>CATITW010000321.1 GCA_949547975.1 Cryomorphaceae bacterium
CGTGCCCAAGGAAAAAAAGTACACCCCAACCCGGACAGCCTAGAGCTCATCCAAGACAAAACCAAGCAAAAGCAGTTTTACGCCGACCACCACATCCCTACTTCAAGGTTTGAGATGCTGGGTAGCCGTGCTGACTTTGATGCTGCACGCGATCGCTGGCCACTGCCCTTTGTTTGGAAAGCCGCTACCGGCGGTTACGATGGATTCGGAGTAGTGGTGTGTCGCGAAGAAGCAGATACCACAAACATTCCGGACGCTCCAGGTATGCTCGAGGCCTTCGTGGATTTTGAGCTGGAAGTTAGCGTGATTGTCGCCCGCAACGAAAGCGGTGAAGTGAAAACTTTCCCCGTAGCAGATCAAGAATTCCACCCGACCGCTAACCAAGTAGAGTATGTCCTCTGTCCTACGGTGCTCTCTCAAGAGATGCAGCAAAAAGCAGAAGCCATCGCCAAGAAAACTGCCGAAGCCTATGACATCTGTGGTCTTCTCGCTGTGGAGCTGTTCGTTACCAAGGACGGTGAGATTCTCGTGAACGAGGTAGCACCACGTCCCCACAACAGCGGCCACCATACCATCGAGGCGTGTTATACGAGTCAGTTTGAACAACACGTGCGTGCAGTACTGGACCTCCCTTTAGGCTCTACTGAGCTCAAAGCAGCTGGGGTCATGGCAAATCTTGTGGGCGCGGAAGGATTTACAGGTGATGTCGTGTACGATGGCTACGATGAGCTGCTCAGCGAACCCGGCGTGAACATTCACATTTATGGAAAAGCGCAAACGCGTCCGTTCCGCAAAATGGGACACGTGACCGTAGTTGCAAAAGATAGAGATGAAGCCCGCAAACGCGCGGAGTGGGCAAAGAATAGTATATTGGTCAAAAGCAAATAAGTATGATCGGAATCATTATGGGCAGCACTTCAGATCTGCCAGTTATGCAGCAAGCAATAGACGTCTTAGACGAACTAGGCATTTCTTACGAAGTGGATATTGTCAGTGCCCACCGCACGCCCGAGAAACTTATGGACTACGGTCAGAATGCGCACAAGCGTGGTCTGAAAGCAGTGATTGCCGGTGCTGGTGGTGCTGCGCATTTGCCAGGGATGATCGCTTCAGTTAGCCCGTTGCCGGTGATCGGCGTTCCAGTGCACAGCTCAAACTCGATCGACGGCTGGGACAGCGTACTTTCCATTTTGCAGATGCCTGGAGGTGTTCCCGTAGCGACCGTTGCACTAGACGGTGCGAAAAACGCAGGAATACTTGCTGCGCAGATTGTAGGCTCTTCTGATGCTGCCGTTCAGCAACGCGTGATCGATTTCAAAGAAGGACTCAAGGCGAAAGTGCTGAAAGGCGCGGAAGAAGTTCAGGCGAAGTACGCGAAGTAATTGGCGTCATTCGGCGGGTTTGTCGTCCGCTATTTCAGAGGACACGAGGATGGATAAGAGCTTTGCTCCGAGGGGTACATAGCTCAACCACAGTAGCACTGGGGCGGCGAGGGACTGGATGAAATTGATCCCAGTGAACACGCCACCTTGAAGCGCATAGTTTAGGCCTACTGCCCCTAAGAAAAATGCCGGTAAAACCAGGACATATACGCTGCTGGACCGCCAATAAAATTTTAGTATTGAAACGAGCGAAAAATCTACGCTCGTTTTTTTGTTGCGGATGTGTCGTTGCAGCCAAAAGAGATACGGCAATGACCCTACGCCCGCAAACCCACAGCTCGTCAGCAATACAATGCCAAGCTCGTCAGTGTGTCGTGTGCCGTTTGGCAGATTGACCGCTAAGAAGGCGATTAGAGTGATGAGGATACTTCCGCCCAGGGTAGAAGCGAGGTAGTAGATCAAGGTACGCTTTGGATGCACCCTACAGACTCTTTAGGTGTTGCACGAGAACTTCCTTTTTGCGGTTGCTCACAGGAACGGTCGAGCCTTCGATCAGCAACAGGTACCCGCCGTCTGCACTGACATATTTTGCAATCATTTCTAGATTGACAAGGTGGCTTTTATGCACGCGTTCAAAGCCGGCAGGACGAAGCAATGTCTCGTACTCCTTCATGGTTTTTGAGGCGAGCACCGAGGTTTTGTCGCTGAGGAAGAATTGGGTGTAGTTCGAGCTGCTTTCACAACGTACGATGTCTTCCACATTCAAAATATGCATGCCCTCCGTGGTTGGGATGACCAATTTTTTCGGCGCGCCCTTCGATGCTTCTTTTACCACTGACTGGCGATCCACACCCACTTTTTCACCGGCCTTGCGTACGGCTTTGACAAGCTCCTCGGCGTCGATAGGCTTGAGCAAATAGTCGAGCGCTGCGTGCTTGATGGCCTGAACGGCAAACTCATCGTGGGCTGTCGTGAAAATGAGCGAAGGCAATTCTTCACCGTCCCATTTTTCGATCAAATCGAACCCGGACTCTCCCGAAAGGTTGACATCTAGAAAGACGATGTCGATGTCTTCTGAGCGTAATTGGGCCAAAGCATCATCTACTTTTTGACAAAGAGCCACCACCTGAACTTCGGGGCAAAACAGGTTCAATTTTCCTTGAAGGGCCTCTAAAACAGGCTGTTCATCGTCGAGAAGTAGTGCTTTCATAGGGCAAATAGGTGTGTAGAGCTAAAGCTACCTTTTAATCTAACGCGTCGGTGCTCAAAATGAGTGAAATGGTTGTTCCAGAACGTGAAGGGTCCGCAACATCGGAGTGTATGGCGACCTCGAAGGGGCGGTTGTATTTTGTGCTCAGCAGGGCAAGGCGCTCTTTCAAGATGGCCAGACCGTGTGAAGAGGAGGTGACTGAATGCACGTCAAATCCTGGCCCGTTGTCGGCGATAGTGACTTTGATGCCGCCTTCCATAGCACCAATTTCTACCTGTACCTCACCCGCCTTTTCCTCGCGTAGGTTGGGACGCACAGCGTGCTGCACGGCGTTTTCTAACAGCGGCTGCAAGAGCATGGGCGGGAGATGGATGTCGTAGGTATCGAGGGAGTCGTCGATGTTGAATTGGGTCTGGAAACTTCCATAACGCAGCTCGCACAGGTCCACATATTGCTTCAACAGATCGAGCTCATCCGCTAAGACCATCGTGCTTGAACGCGTCGTGTCCAGGGTCAAACGCATGAGTTTCGCGAGCTTGCCCATGTACATCACCGCGTCCTTCGGTTGATTTTTGAAAATAAAATTGGAAATGGCATCGAGCGCATTGAACAGGAAATGCGGGTTCATCTGATTCCGCTTACTGGCCAATTCCGCTTCCGCCAAACGCTCCTGCAACACTAACTTTTCCGCCGTCTTCAAGCGTTCCCGCCGTTGCCAAGCAATCACGATCCC
>CATITW010000322.1 GCA_949547975.1 Cryomorphaceae bacterium
CCCGCTTGTGCAACGTATTGAATCCCCATAAAGAAAAGCTGTCCTAAACCTAGACCTAAGAAGAAGATAGCTGCTACATACAATGCCGACCAAGGACGGTTTGCAATCTGGTGTGCTGCATGTTCTGCATGTGCATCATGATCCGCATGAGCTTCGGCATCACCATGTTCAGCATGAGCTGCATGATCATCGTGAGTTGCATGATCATTATGAGCATCATGAGAAGTGTGCGTATCATGACCTTCATGTGAGGCATCTGCGTGCATTTCTGTTGCATGAGCATCATGACCGTGATCAGCATCGTGAGAAGATGATCCGTTAAGGGCAAATCCGACGATCCAAAGGATAGCACCTACTACTGTAAGTGCGATTGCCAATTGTTTTGTTTTTGTACTGAACTCAAACATTATCTGTCGCGGTTTTATTCTTGATCTTCTCTTAGTTTAACTACGTAACGCACAATTTTCCAACGCTCGTCGTAGTGGAGCTGAGAAGCGTGCGAACCCATAATACCCTTACCGTGCATCAATACGTGATACATAGAGCCTGGAGTAATGTCCGGTAGTCTCGATGCGGCGTATGAAGGAACACCTAAGATTTTCTCTTGCATAACAAGTGGGCCATTCCCATCACCTTTTTCACCATGACAGTGATCACAAAAGATGTTGTACAATTCTTTACCTTCTTTCAGCATCTCTTCAGAAGCAAATTCAGTCGGCATTTCCAACGTTGTACGAGCGGCTTCGTACCCTTCATTCGTATTAGCGAACTCATAAGGATGGTAACCTCTAGGAACAGTTCCCTCTACAGGTAGCTGTGCACTAAGACCATTTGCGAATTGCGCAGAAGGCTCGTAGGTTTCAAAAGAAGGACTACGGTACATGTCATCCATGTAGGTATACCCTGGTGATGTTTTGTCAGCATTACAGCTTGCTAGAAAAGCTGAAGCCGATAGTGCGATAACTGTTGTAATACGCTTCATGACTTATGCTTCAATTTTAGAGATTTCTAATGCACCAAGCGCTTGAAGCTTAGCGTTAAGATCTTCTTCTTCTCCTTCTAACTCCACCTCCATAAGGAAGTGATCGTCTGTTGTTCGAGGATCAGGGTTTTGCGCTTTCGCTCCAGGGTATAATCCGTTTACTGCGAAATACGACCAACACATAAGGTGTGCCGCGAAGAATACAGTAAGCTCGAAAACAACCGGGATGAAAGAAGGCATGTTCAGGAACCACGTTGCGTTCGGCTTACCACCGATGTTTTGTGGCCAGTCGAGGATCATCGTGTAATACGTCATCCAAGCAGCGAAGAATAAACCTGTAAGTCCATAGAAGAATGCAGCCGTTGAAAGACGTGTTCTTTTTAGACCCATAGCTTCGTCTAGACCGTGAATAGGAAACGGTGAATATACTTCGCTAACGTTATAGCCGTTAGAGCGTAAGTCTTTCACTGCGCTCAGCACGATATCGTCATCGTTAAAAAGCGCTCTTACGATAGGATTATGTTTAGTGTGCCCCATGATCGTTGTGGTGTTTTTTGAAGTTCTCGCCCGACGATTTCAAAATCGTTTTAAGTTCAGCCTGAGCAATCACAGGGAACGTACGAGCATATAGAAGGAACAAGACAAAGAAGAAACCGATAGTTCCAACGTAAATACCGATATCTACGAAGGTTGGAGAGAACATCGACCATGAAGATGGAAGGTAATCTCTGTGGATAGAGGTCACGATAATCACGAAACGCTCAAACCACATACCAATATTAACTACAATAGAAATCACAAACGTGAATACCAAGTTGGTACGAAGCTTTTTGGACCACATGAACTGCGGAGAGAATACGTTACAGGTCATCATCGACCAGTACGCCCACCAGTAAGGGCCTGTGGCACGGTTCAAGAAGGCGTATTGCTCGTACTCTACTCCTGAGTACCAAGCGATCACCAACTCTGTGATGTAAGCAACACCAACGATTGAACCTGTAACCATAATTACAATGTTCATCATTTCAATGTGCTCAATGTTGATGTAATCTTCCATTTTGAAGATCTTACGTACGATCAACAATAGTGTTTGTACCATCGCAAAGCCCGAGAAAATCGCACCCGCAACGAAGTACGGAGGGAAAATCGTAGTGTGCCAACCTGGGATTACCGAGGTTGCGAAGTCAAAGGATACAATCGTGTGAACAGAAAGTACAAGAGGCGTTGCAAGACCTGCCAATACCAGCGAAACTTCTTCGAAACGCTGCCAGTGCTTTGCTTGTCCACCCCAACCGAATGAAAGGATCTTGTAAACGTGTTTTTGAACCGGGTTGATTGCACGATCACGAATCATTGCAAAATCTGGAATCAAACCGACGTACCAGAACACGGTACTTACAGTAAGGTAGGTCGAGATCGCGAATACATCCCACAATAGAGGCGAGTTGAAATTCACCCAAAGCGAACCGTACTGGTTCGGAATTGGCATTACCCAGTAGGCCATCCAAATACGACCCATGTGAATCAGCGGGAAAAGACCTGCTTGAATCACGGAGAAGATCGTCATCGCTTCGGCAGAACGGTTGATCGCCATTCTCCATTTTTGACGGAACAATAAAAGTACCGCCGAAATGAGGGTTCCGGCGTGACCGATACCTACCCACCAAACGAAGTTGGTAATATCCCAAGCCCAATCAACGGTCTTATTAAGTCCCCAGACACCGATACCGGTACCGATGGTGTATGCGATACAACCCACACCCCAAAGGAACATTATAAATGCGATAGAGAAGGCTATCCACCACGAACGTGGTGCTTTAGACTCTACCGGTTTTGCTATATCGTTGGTGATGTCAGTATAAGACTTGTCACCGAGGATCAGCGGATTTCTAACAGGCGATTCGTAATGCATGTCGCTTTCTTATTTATTAGGCTCTGTTTCTAACTTTAGTCTGGTAGAATACGCTAGGTTGCGTACCCACTTCTTCGAGGAGGTGATATGCACGACCCTCTTGCTTGAGGTGACTCACCTCACTCTTCGGGTTATTTACATCACCGAAGACGATTGCGTTTGATCCACAGGCTTGAGCACAAGCTGTAGTGAATTCACCGTCGTTCAAGATTCTACCGTCTTTCTTCGCTTCAAGTTTACCGATCTGGATGCGTTGGATACACATAGAACACTTCTCGATTACACCACGCGCACGAACAGTTACATCTGGGTTCAATACCATACGACCGTAATCGTCTTGAGATGGGTTCACATCAGCGAACTGCTCGTTGCCTTTGTAGTTGAACCAGTTAAAGCGACGTACTTTGTAAGGACAGTTGTTCGCACAGTAACGAGTACCGATACAACGGTTGTAAGCCATGTGGTTCAAACCTTCACGCGAGTGTACTGTAGCTCCTACTGGACAAACAGTTTCACAAGGTGCGTGGTTACAATGCTGGCACATTACCGGCTGGAAGACGACTGAAGGGCTTTCAGATGGCACCTCCATTTTAGCATATTTCTCGATAGCACTTACTCCTTCTTCTTCAGCGACTTCTTTAGTCATATCAGAAGAGTAGTAACGGTCAATTCTTAACCAGTGCATATCACGGTGCTTACGAACTTCTTCTTTACCAACAACAGGTACGTTGTTTTCCAAAGAACAAGCGACAACACAAGCACCACATCCCGTACATGAGTTCAAGTCGATAGACATGTTCCACATGTGCGAAGTCTCGTGATCGTGATCGTCCCAAAGATTTGCTTCGAAAGCGCTCATTGGGCCTTTATGAGTTTCAAACGTCGGCTTTTCATTCCAAGCCTCAGGAGATTCTGTTAAGAAGGTTGGCAACGAGATTTCGTTGACAATCTTACGTCCCATCATCGTATGTGCTAACTGAACTGAAGCGAATCCATGCTCCACCTCGGTAGCAGCAACGCTTACTTTCGTAGAAAGGGCTGAGGAAGAGGGCAACAGTTCGAATGCATTCACGCCGACTCCATTCCCTACTTTTCCTACGTTCTGACGGCCAAAACCGATCGCTAAACCTATGGTACCTTGAGTTTGACCAGGCTGGATCCAAACCGGTACATTTTCAAGCGACTTACCGTCTACAGTAATGTTCACCGTAGTACCGTTCATCGCACCGTTTGATTGCGCTTCAATCTCCACTCCGTATTCTACTGCATCTGCGGCAGACATTACAAGGTAGTTATCCCAAGACAATCTGGTGATAGGATCCGGTAATTCGTAAGTCCAAGGGTTGTTTGCATTTGCACCTGATCCCATACCTGCTTTTGTGTAGGTATAAAATTCAAGTCCAGTAGAAGGTTTAGCCACGTTAATACCACTCACGTCGATCATCTCGCCGTTCATCGCACCATTCATTGCTATTTCAGCTACTTCACTTTGTGCATAACCATCATGAAGAAGTGCGTTCCAAGCTTTTTCTGAAGCCATTGCTGCCGCACTAGCCTTGATAAGCTCTACTGCAGATTCTGTACCGCCCGCAAGTCCGTTCAATATTTCAACAGCGCTTTTGCTATCAAATAAAGGACTGATCGTAGGCTGACCTACAGTGTATTGACCGTCGGCAGGAACATAATCTGCCCAAGACTCCAAGTAGTGGCTTAAAGGAAGTGCAACTGCAGCCTGAGAAGCAGACTCATCTTCACGATCAGCAATACTTACAAGCTTTACACCTTCGAGGTTTAAATCTTTTAATGCATATGCTGGATTCACATCCAAAGTAACTAACGTGTCTACGCTACCTGCTTTGATGTCTTTCACCAACTGTGCATATGCTTTATCATCTCCTTTCGCAGTGTAAACGAAAGTTGTAGTATCGAATGCTTTTGCTCCCAAGGCAAGGTTAATGGCGAGTACCAAGCGCTCAGCAACCTTTGAATTGAGACCGTTTAATACCAAAGCACCCTCGCCTGAAGCGATCAATTCTTTGGCTGCAGCGTTCACTGAAGAGGCAATGTCAGCACGAAGCTTAGGAGCATTGACTGTAGCAAATCCTTTTGATGCTGCTACTGCGTTGTACACTGTAGC
Source organism: Cryomorphaceae bacterium (assembly GCA_949547975.1). Next base: position 5,032 of record CATITW010000322.1, read on the forward strand.
AAGTACCGCTTCGTATTCAGAGACGCGTACTTTCATACGTGTATCCGCATTCGATCCAGAAATACTTAGTCCTGCTTCAGCTTGAATATGCTTGAGCATTCCTTTGCCTGGCTTACGACGTGATGCATAGGCGGCAGCGAAGTTTTGTCCGCTCCAGTCGCCCAAGAAATCAGCACCTACTGCAAATACAGTTTGCGCTTTTTCTAGACGAATCATCGGAAGACCGCGCTTTCCAGCGAAGCTTTCGTAGACATCTAAACGAGCACTTTGACTAACCGCATCAACGCTTACGTGACGAAGTCCTAATTTTTCAATCGCTGCAGAAGCTGAAGGAGATAGAACCGTACCAGAGATGAGAACACTGCTTGCAGAGATCATGTCTTTGGCTGCACTAAGCGCTGCACTCCATGAAGTCGCTTCGCCGTTTACTTTCGGTGAACGAAGACGAGCACCGTCATACAAACTAAGTACAGAAGCTTGGGCACGAGCGTTGGTAGCACCGTTGAATGGAGCATCACCATTTGGCTCAACTTTGATAGGGCGACCTTCACGCGTTTTGATCAGTACAGAAGCAAAGTCTGAACCGTCAAACATTGACGTCGCATAGTACGAAGGCATCCCTGGAGTAAGGCTGTCTGGCTTCACTACGTAAGGAATACTCTCAACGATTGGAGCCTCACAAGCAGCAAGAGTTGCTGCAGCTGTGGAGAATCCCATGAATTTCAAGAAATCACGACGTGAAGTTTCCGTTTGAACGGCATCGTCGTTTCCTAAGAAGTCTGCGCTCGAAACCTCGTTTGAGAATTCGTTCTGAGCGAGCTTTTCTGTGAGTTCCGGATTGGATTGATCCTCAATACCTTTCCAGTATTTGTTGTTCTCAGTCATTCTTACTTCTTATTAGTAGTGACACTTACCACATTCCAAACCACCAATCTTTTCAGCAGTGATTTTTTCGTCGTGGTATTTCTCAGTTAGTTCTTCGTGGAAGTCTTGGTAGTAGCCGTTCTTCTCGAACTGCACCTCAGTTTCCCTGTGACAGTTGATACACCATCCCATAGTAAGCTCAGAGTACTGATATACTTCTTCCATAGTCTCTACAGGACCGTGACATTCCTGACACTCCAACTGTCCTGCATTTACGTGCTGACTGTGATTGAAGTAGGCAAGATCTGGTAGGTTGTGAATACGAATCCACTTGATCGGCTGCTGCTCGTAATCCTCGATGTATTCGCGATTTTCGGAGTCCCAGCCGATAGCTGCGTAGATTTTCGCGATTTCCGGCGAACCTTCGCCGTCGTACTTGAGGTTACCAGTTTCGTCTGTGATTTCAGATCCGTCCACATACATGTGACAGTTCATACAAACGTTTGCTGAAGGAATCCCTGAATGCTTTGAGTGGCGCGCCGAGCTGTGGCAATAGTTACAGTCAATCTCGTTCTGCCCCGCGTGTAGTGCATGTGAGAATGCGATCGGTTGCTCAGGCTGGTATTTTTGCTCAACACCAATCCCTGACATCCACCAGTAGGCTTGGTTCAAAAAGAGCACCGTCACTAGAACCGTGACTACAGTAACAAAACCTTTGTTGTTGATGAGTCGACCCCAGAACCATCCAGCTTCCTCTAAAATAGAAACAGGATCCTGGCCATTTACAAGACGAAGTGTGTTCTTCATGCGTGCTAGAAGCATCACCATAACGAGTAACAACATTCCCAAACCAATGGTGATTTGCTTGCTGTAGTCTTTTGATTCAGCGACCACAACAGCAGCACTACCGTCTGCAGCTACAGGAACTACTTTCTGGTCGCCTTCAATCGTGTACTGAAGTATATCAAATATGTCTTGGTCAGAGAGCGTAGTAAACGAACTCATGATAGATCCATTGTACTCTTCAAAGATCGCAATCGCATCCTCGTCACCCGAAGCACGGAGTTCAGCGTTGTTGCGAATCCAGGCAAGAAGCCATTCTTCAGAATACTTGTCTGTCACCCCTGTTAATGCAGGGCCAACCAATTTCTTGTCAAGCTTGTGACATGACGCACAGTTTTGCTTGAAAAGTTTTTTTCCATTCTTGGCATCGCCCTCGAAGGCTTGCGCAGATGAAGCGGAGAACATAAATACGACCACTGATAGCAATGATGCGAATCTCCTGAGTTTACTTGTTGTAGTGTACATATACGGCTTTATATAGCTATTCACTGTCGGGCAAAAATAACACCCAAAGGGCAGATTACGGCCCTATTCAAGGTGAAATTCCAATTTAAAATCATTCTAAATTAAGCCTTGTTTGAACATCTAAAGTGCATCGCTTGTTGGCGATTGCTAATTTTGAACAAAACCCCGAATCATGAAGTATATTTTCTTAGCAACATTGCTTTTCACCTCAATGCATGTAGAAGCCTCAAATCATGGCGATTATGAAGTGATTTCTGCAACTGACACGCTTGAAATTGCTATGGATTTAGACAGTGCTTATGCACATTACACGAGTACAGAGAAGAGCGAAATGTTTGAGGGGTACACCATTCAAATTTTTAGTGGCGATCGAGTGCATGCGAATCAAGTTAGAGGTAAAATACTAGCTATTGGAGCCGACAAGGAAGCCCGCATGGTATATCGAGAGCCGAACTTCAAAATCCACATAGGATCGTATCCAGATGTGGCTACCGCAGAGCGTGCTTTGATGAGTTGGAAAGTTGAATTTCCGGATGCGTTCGTGGTCCAGACTTTGGTGCCGTGGTATGAATTGGACCTGGAACATACTGAGGAGATTCCGGCTGCCACGACCGATACTAGCGCTGCTCCTTCAGATACGTCAGCGTTCTAGCAATGACATTTTGCTGGATGCTACCGTAATACAGATTGATATCCCCCTTGTGGTAATTCTTCGTGCGAAGTAGTCGTGCGCCTCTGATTTTTGGTCGTTCGGACCAGATCACGCCGTTATAGATTTGTGCCGTCGCAATCTGATCGACCAATCCATCACCTGGCTTCACAAGACCACCAAGATTTGCACCTGCCTCAGGTATAATTTTCGCCGTGGTTGTGGTCCAATCTATTGGGTTTGTGATGGCAATACATTCTACCGGAAACTTGTTTCGTTTTTCAAAACCTTCCTTGTAGGTGCGCCATGAAATCAAGGCTCCTGTTTGGGTCGGGGTTTCGGCAACAGGTAGAGGCATTTCGCAGGCGTTGACTTCCATGCCTATTAAGTAGGCTGCAACTACGCGAGGTAGTAATTCGCGGTCTAGGTCTTCTTTAACCAATTTCATCAAGTGATCCGTTCCTTGGCTGTGTGATGCTAGAATGAACGGTGAACTGCTTGGGATTTCTTTTAGGAATTGAAAGAACGCTGCGCGGACATCATTGTAGGCGAGCTCGTAGGCCTGCGCAGAAGCAGCGGATGGCGGTGTAGTGTAGACTTGGTAGGCGGCCTGGCGGTAATACGGTGCATATACAGGGCCAGCGACATTGAATGCGGTGCTCTGGTATACGATCGGGGTTTCGAAACTGTTTCGAAACGATTCACTCCGTGGGTCTGCGCTCCACGATTGCCCTTTTTTAGGAAAATACACCGTAGGAGAAACGAAAAATACGGGGACATCGAATTGGTTCCGAGGTTGACTTGTGAATGATGTATCAGAACCGTCCTGAATTTCTGGATGTGCAGCCCAATACTGGGTTGACGTGTAATCAGGAGTTACCGGAACGTTCACAACTAGCTTATCGCTAAGGCCACAAGAATGCAGTAGTACACCGAAACTCAATAGGACCAGTGCGCGAAGGGTCATTCTGCGAACACCGCTTTTTCACGAATGATTTGAGCGAGCTGGAACGCAGGAATTACGCCGCTTTGACGCCAAATCATTTCTCCCGATTGGAATAGGGCTAAAGTCGGAACGCCTTGAACGTTGAGGGCGTTTGCGAGTTGCTGATTTTTGTCGACATCCACCTTGATGATGCGTACACTTTCACCCATGTCTGCTGCGAGATCTTGGAGTATAGGTGGCATCATTTTACATGGTCCGCACCACTCAGCAAAGAAGTCGATCAATGTGGGTTTTTCGCTCGCAATGATTTCATTAAAGCTCGACATATTATTTCGCTAAGGGTTGAGTACGAGCCCAAGCACCAACACCTCCTTCGAGGTTGTATACTGCTTTGAAGCCCATGGCTTTCATCATACTTGCGGCTTTTCCGCTACGTCCACCTGAACGGCAGTAGATGTATACGGGGACATCAGGGTCGAGCGTCTCCAATTGAGATTTGAAATCTGAATCGTAGAAATTCATCTGCTGCGCGCCAGAAATATGACCGCTGGCAAACTCCTGATCAGTTCTCACGTCGAGGATAATGCCTGTTTGGGCGGTGTCTAGTATTGTGGCAAAATCGGTCACGTTGACATCAACGCTGATGACACCAGCGGCTGAAGACTCCATCGCCTTTTCTTGACAGCTCGCTACCGTAAACGCCATGAAGACGATTACGGTAGTTGCTGCTATTTTAGAGTACATGCTGCGCATTACATCAATTGGATCAAAACGTCTGAAGCGCCCATTCCATTCAGTCCGTCAGTGATGCCTTTAGATGCAAGATATGCAAGGGCTTGCCCCGAGCGGTTTCCTGAGCGGCAAAACAGCACGAGTGGACGAGACATGTCTTTGATCTCTTCCCAACGGTCTGGGATTTCGTCTAAGGGAATATTAACAGCACCTGGAACAGGTTCCATTTGAACTTCCATAGGCGTTCTTACGTCTACTAACGCCACTTCTGGGTGATTGATTGCTTCGTTGATGTTCATGTGTTTTACTTTAATCTGTGACAAAGGTATTCGAGCTAGCAAAAGCCCGGTGGAACTTTAATCACGCTTTACCAAATGATGATTTCTTCGCCTTCTGGCTTGATGTTCTCTCCTTCTTCACAGCCGAATGCGGCGCGGAATTCGGGCATGTTACTCACAGGGCCCTTAACGCGGAACTCTGCTGGCGAATGTGGATCTGTGGTAACCTGCTGCTTCAGATATTCTTCACGACCGTTACTTTGCCACACTTGCGCCCAACCTAGGAAGACACGTTGATCGTCTGTAAATCCGTCGATTGGGTCGATGTCTTTTCCTTGCTTGTAGTTTTGGTAGGCGTAATACGCCAACGTTAGCCCTCCGAGATCCGCTATGTTTTCACCTAGGGTCAGATGTCCATTCACGTGCACATCCGGCAGCACCTCGTACGCATCGTATTGCTCGGCAAGACGCTCCGTGAGCTCCTCGAACTGCGCTTTGTCTTGGTCAGTCCACCAATTCTCAAGATTCCCGTTAGGACCATATTTCGCACCTTGATCGTCAAAACCGTGTGAAAATTCATGTCCAATCACACCGCCTATTGCACCATAGTTGATGGCCGCATCTGCATCTGGATTGTAGAATGGAGGTTGAAGAATTCCGGCAGGGAAAACCACTTCATTGTTTAGTGGGTTGTAGTACGCATTCACAATATGAGCGCCCATGCCCCACTCCTCTTTGTCTACAGGCTTGTCGAGTTTAGCAAGGTTCTTTTTGGTAAAGTAGGCCTGCATATTTTTGAGATTCGCAAAGTAGCTGTCTCTGCTCATCTCAAGGTCGCTAATATCCTCCCACTTGTCCGGGTAACCAATTTTGTAAGTAAAGGCGGCCAATTTTTCTTTTGCGCGCACTTTGGTCTCGTCGGTCATCCAAGTTAATTGGTCAATACGTCCACTAAAGGCGGTACGAAGATTTTCTACGAGCTGCTCTACTTCTTTCTTGTGCTCTTCTGGGAAAAACTGCTTGGCATACAAATGACCAATCTGCTCACCGAGCATTCCTGCAGCACCTTGTACACGCTTCCATCTTGGATTCATCTTCGGCTTACC
>CATITW010000323.1 GCA_949547975.1 Cryomorphaceae bacterium
TAAAAAGAATGATAATAAGGTCTAATCCTTGCATAACAGGCACAAATTAGTGAGAAGCGCAGAATTAAAAGCAGACTGGGAAGCCCTACTTCAGAAACTTTCCAACCAATTCCCCGGCGACGGAGACCTCGATCTTGATGGAGTTCTACTCCTAGTGGGAACGCAAGAACTCCAGATGGGATACATCAAAATGAAAAAGGACGACAAGATCAACGTGTTGCACGTGGCGATCTGTACCGTTCTAGAGCCTTATGGCTACTACGAGTTTGAGAAGCGCGACGAACAAGGCTGGCCGCACTTCAAAGCGCTACAACCCCTTCCTCCGCTCAAGGCAGGAGAGCAATCCATCTTGATGAAGCAGGCCGTGGTACATTACTTCAAGGACAACGGCTACCTCTAGGGCAAAAAAAACAGCGCCGTCTATGGAAAGAGGGCACTGTTGTAAATGAGTGTATAGAATTTGTTGCTTAGCAGCCCGGGTCAGATGGGTCGTAAGGCAATAGGATGATGCGCTCTTCCACTACTTCATCTGCGACGAGCTTTACAAAGCCACATCCGATGTGTGTATATGGATCGTATCCGCGTGTACCCAATACCTTGAATACAGCTTCGTAATCGTATTCAAACTCAACCATGCCGTCAAAGCCTGTGGTATCTACCATAAACGCCTCTTCGCGGTGTCCAGGTACATCTACAGAGGCTTCTACAATCACGTTTTGGATCGCAACGCCATCTGGGTTGGTTACTTTAATCTTGAATTTATACGTGGGGTTGTCGATGCGACATCCCGTAAGGACCAAAAGGCACAACGCAGTAAGGGCTAGAATCTTCTTCATTTAGTATGTACAACCGTTAATAGGATCTCCGATGGGGTAAATTACAACATTTACATCAATTGTCTCTCCTCGAACCAAACGAACGTAATTACACCCCTCGTACACCAGCTTCCAAGCCTTTAGATCGTAATACGCTTCGAATCCTGAGCGGAAGACCACTTCACCAGCACTGTTGGTCTGGTTGTACCATTCTGTAGAGTTTTGAACGGGTGCAAACATCTTCACGTTCGCATTTTGAATAGGCACCCCGTCTTCATTGGTTACCTTGACTTTGACAAAGTATTCGGTCACATCCTCTTCACAAGAGGAGAAGGATAATCCAACGAGAAGTAAAAGAAGTAGACGTTTCATGCTTGGAATTCAGTAATTTCGCGCTAATCTACAACAAAGCAATCGTAATAGACTAGGCAGTTATGCTCGAAAAAGTTCAACATCTCCACACTGAAATAGAGGCTGTTACACTCCATAACAAGGAAGAGGCCGAACAGTTTAGACTGCAATACCTCAGCAAAAAAGGTACCATTCAGGAGCTGTTCAAAGCTTTTCGTGAGGTTCCCGCTGAAGAAAAAAAGGCATTTGGTGCAGCGTTGAACACGTTGAAACAACTCGCCGAGGAGAAGCACAAGACGGCTATCGAAGGTTTTGAAAGTGAAGCTATATCTGGCGCAAATGGAGATATTACGCGTCCAGGTTTGTCTGCTGACTTTGGAGCAATCCACCCCATTAATGCCATCAAAGACGAGATTGTAGACATCTTCAAGCGCATTGGATTTAACGTAAGTACAGGTCCTGAAATAGAAGACGATTGGCACAACTTTACGGCACTCAACTTTCCTGAAGAGCACCCGGCCCGCGATATGCAAGACACGTTCTTTGTTCAGCGTCATCCGGATTGGGCATTGCGTACCCATACCTCTAGTGTTCAGGTTCGTGCGATGGAGAAGAACCAGCCCCCCATCCGTACGATCAGCCCGGGACGTGTGTTTAGAAATGAGGCGATCAGTGCACGTAGCCACTGTATTTTCCACCAGATCGAAGGTTTGTACATCGATAAAGACGTAAGTTTTGCCGACCTCAAGCAAGTGCTCATGTATTTCGCACAAGAGTTTTTTGGCAAGGCCAAAATCAGAATGCGTCCTTCGTACTTTCCATTTACCGAGCCTAGCGCTGAGGTAGATGTGTACTGGGGTTTAGAAAACGAGATCGATTACAAGATTACTAAGGGCACAGGATGGCTCGAGGTGATGGGTTGTGGTATGGTGGATCCAAACGTCCTTAGAGCGAGCGGCATCGACCCTGAGGTGTACACCGGATATGCTTTCGGTATGGGGATTGAGCGAATCGCGATGAATCGCTACCAGATTCCGGACATTCGTTTGTTCACAGAGAATGACGTACGTTTCTTGGAACAATTCAAAACAGGGCTCTAAACCCGCTTATTTCCTTTTTAAAGTTTCGAGTACATCGAGAACACTCGATCGATCTGCTGTGCGAGTCGATGGTCTTTTTCTGTAATGGCATTTCCCTCATCGTGCGTACATAGCGCGAAAAGCACGGTGTCGTAACGGATGTCAATATCTGGGTGATGGTGCTCAGCATCCGCTACCTTTCCAACGGCGACTACAAAAGAGAGTGCTTTTTCAAACGAAGAGCATTGGTAGCTGTTTACCAGCTTTCCGTCAACGACTTCCCAGGCAGGTGTTGTGTGGTTTTCTTTCATCTTGAGGTGTAAAAAAGCCCCTAGAAATGGCTCTAGGGGCTTTGTAAAAACGCTGTGGTACAGCGAGATGTTTAGCTGATTGCTGAAATCTTCAACATGTTGGTAAACCCGCGCTCTTGGATTGGCATTGAAGCAATCTTTACTACGAGATCTCCTGAGGCTACTACGTTGCTCTCTTTCA
>CATITW010000324.1 GCA_949547975.1 Cryomorphaceae bacterium
CCAAGGGGGATACCTCGCATTTTCAATCGTTAGCGACCGCGCTTTCAGGAACCGTAGGAACGGGGAATATCGCAGGAGTTGCCTTCGCCATCCATTTAGGAGGGCCAGCAGCGCTATTTTGGATGTTAGTCACGGCCGCGTTAGGTATGACCACGAAGTTTGTAGAGGTGACTTTATCCCACAAATACCGTGAGTTTGCAGCCGACGGTACCGCTTCAGGTGGTCCGATGTACTACATGAAAAACAAGCTGAATATGAAATGGATGGCCGCACTTTTCGCGGTGGCAGCGATCATCAGCTCGTTTGGTACAGGGAACATGCCTCAGGTGAACAGTATCGCTAGTTCGCTCAAGGCAACGTTCGGTATTGAAGAGATTGTTACAGGTGCGGTACTTTCCGTAGCACTGGGTATGATCATATTAGGCGGGATCAAGCGCATCGCAGCGGTTACCGAAAAATTGGTGCCTATCATGGCTATCATTTATGTGTTAGGTGCACTTTCGGTGATTGTGATGAACTATGAAAATATTATCCCGTCAGTGATCAGCATTTTCGCTGATGTATTTACAGGTTCAGCAGCGAGTGGAGGTTTCCTTGGGGCAACGATCGCTTACGCATTTAACCGTGGGGTGAATCGTGGACTCTTCTCTAACGAGGCAGGACAGGGGTCTGCACCTATCGCACATGCTGCAGCAAAGGCCGAACACCCAGTAAGCGAAGGTATGGTGGCTATTTTGGAGCCGTTCATCGATACTATTGTCATTTGTTCGATCACCGGTTTGACGCTACTGAGTTCAGGGGTTTGGAATCAAAAACACGTGAACGACTTTAGTTTTTCAGATACCGTTATTGTCGAGGGTGTAGTTACAGAAGAATCGCACAGCGAAGCCTTGTACGCCTACTTTAACAGCAACGGCAAGATCCCATTGTATACAGGAGATTTAGAGGTTGCCGAAGGTAAAATTCTGGGTGCTACTGTGCTCCACGCGAGAAGTATTGGCGAAGAGGTGATGGTGATGGAAGACCAGGCCCCATATTCAGGAGTCTTACCCGTAAAATCGGGCCGATTACAGCGCACGAATGGCATCACATTTACTGGGAAATCTTTGGTGCACAGCGCGCCACTTACCGCCCTTGCCTTCAATAAGGGGATTTTTGGAGATTTTGGCCAATTCATCGTCGCCATAGGCCTCCTACTTTTCGCATTTTCTACTGCCATATCTTGGAGCTATTACGGTGGAAGAAGCGTCACCTATTTGTTTGGCGTGAAGTATGTTAAATATTACCGCATTTTATATGTCCTTGGGTTTTTCCTAGCAGCCATCATCGATACCACCATCGTTTGGACCTTTGCCGGTATCGCCATCGCACTGATGACCTTGCCTAACTTGATCGGTATTTTCTTACTCCGTAAGGACATGAAGGACTCCATTTCCTCGTACAAGCGCTACATGAAAGAGGACTTTGGTAAAGACGTTTAACGTATCAAATACCCATTTTTCTAGGCGGATTAAACCTTTGCCTATTTAAGCATATCACACCATAAAAGTAGCCTTATATTAGGGAGGTTATAATTTTACTATGAAAAGAGGAATACTCGTAGCGCTTGTATGGCTTTGTGCAACGCTTGCCCAAGGGCAGATTGTTAGTGATACTTTGCGCTACAATAGAGGCGACTACAGCGTTCAAGCTGTGTTCCCAGTGAATATAAATTCGCAGTCTACCTGTGCGGATACCATGGGACTTTCCATTCCTAGCGGGAACTGGATTTCGTCCATAGAAATGTCTTACACAGTCGAAACCTCATCAGGATTTGGTGGTAGTTCCCCTGAAGATATCGGTACGTACATCGAGTTGGAGAGCGAGTCCACGAAAGAATCGGCACTCTCGTATGGGGTATCCGGCACGAATGGTGCCACTGAAACGGTGACCCGTACGATCAATGAATTCAACGGCGCTGTAACCGACACCTTCTTGGTTTTCAAGATACATGCCTTGCGCAACTCTTTCGGGAATTCGAATTGTGACACGAACAACGCTCGTTTGGTAGATTCAACGCTTGTTCTTGTAGTGAATCATTATCCAGCGCCTACGTGTTTCCAACCGACCAATCTTACTGTAGACTGGACCATGGGCTCGAAGGCATCGATTTCTTGGGTTTCTGGCGGTTCTTCAGATTGGGAGATTGAATACGGGTCGCCGGGCTTCACGCCTGGAACAGGCACTAGAGTTGCTGCAGCTACAAATCCATTTGTGGTAACCGGATTATCAGCGAGTACCACGTATGAGTTTATCGTACGCGATTCTTGTGGAGCAGGGGATGTTAGCTTATGGTCTGCAGCTGCGACCGATTCTACACTGTGTGCACCGTTAGTTTACACTGCGAGTTATGTAGAAGATTTTAATACGACGACTACTTGGGTTCCAGGTACAGGTTTCGACAACGACGGATCTTTAGTGGATGCGTGTTGGGAGCGCAATCCGAACGGTCCAAGCGGCGCTGGAGGTTATGCCTTTGGGGTAAGTAGCGATTCCACGGGAACGCCGGGTACAGGTCCTTCTGCCGGTAGAGGCGGAAGTGGTCAATACCTGTATGCTGAAGCCTCAGGTGCTCAGAATCAAAGCGTTGCGCAGATTACCTCGCCACTGATCGATGTGACTGCCTTGACCGTTCCTGAATTGAACTTTTATTACCATATGTACGGTGATCAAGTGAATCAATTGAAAACCGAGGTGTGGTCGCAATCTTTAGGTTGGCAGACCGTAGGAACGCTGATCGGCGAAGTCCAAACAAGCGAAACAGATACGTTCCTTTTGGCCACCTATACCTTGAGCCAGTTTGCAAACGATACCGTTCTAGTACGATTCTCAGCATCGCGTGGTTTTGGAAACGACAACCAAGGCGATATCGCGATCGATGACTTTAGTTTTGATGAAGCACCTACTTGTCCAGACCCATCGCTATTAGCGGTGAAAGGGCGTACCATGACTAGTGTGCTCCTTGAATGGCAAGCCGTAAACGCGACCTCTTGGGAAATTCAGTACGGTGCTACCGGAACGACTTTGGGTGCAACAGCAAACACGACAGTTACCGTGACCACCAACCCTGGCGAGGTTACAGGACTGACCTCAGGAACGACCTATGATTTCTGGATTAGAGAGATTTGTGGACCTACGGACAAAAGTGGTTGGGTGGGCCCAGTAACAGGGGCAACGTTCTGTAGCCCAGTAGCTGCTCCTTGGACCGAAGACTTCGATACCACGGGCTGGACGGGAGGTTCAGGAACCTATAACGGTGGAGATGCACTCGCATCCTGCTGGTTCAGATCTCCTGAAGCAGATACCTTACCTACGTCACTTTTCGCATGGGGTATTCGTAGTGGAAACACCTTAACCGGCCAAACCGGGCCAAACGCAGATTTCAGTGGATCTGGGAACTACGC
>CATITW010000325.1 GCA_949547975.1 Cryomorphaceae bacterium
ACCTATTTTGAAGTAGGTCGTGTGGAGTTGATGCGAAAAATAGGATTGAGCTACGCCGCAATGGAAGCTTCAGGAACTATGCTGCCAGTGGTACATATGTCCATAGATTTTAAGAAAGGGGCGCGCTATGATGAGGAAATCATCCTTGAAACTCAGATTCAGGAGCTTCCGACTAGAAAGATATCATTTTACCACCACCTGAAAAATGCTGCTGGGCGAACCTTGGTTACTGGCACCGTGGTACTCGTATTCGTTGACGCTCAGACCTTCAAGCCTAAGTATTGTCCCGAGGACCTCAAAGAGCTGCTTGTTAAAGCTTCCGAAGCACAGTAATATCGCCAAGATCGGAAGTAGCGCGAAGGACGAAAGGTATCTCTTGCTTAAGGATCATTGTACCCGTTACGTTTTCTGATTGCCAAAGCAGTTGCCCATTAAAGGTGTAGGCACAAACTTGGTAGGATTGATGCTTAGGCAAAACGAGTAGGTTGTATTCTCCGTCGTAGCGCAATTCAGGTCGTTGCAATGAACGAGCATATTCCTGTTCACTTTGCTGCTGTAAAATGTTTCGTGGTGCTCCAAAGGCGCTGTAAATGGCCGACTGATTCATTCCACCTGTGATCAGGCTGTCTGCAGCGAGATACTCTTGCGCTATTGCTCTGAAGCTGTCAAATGGCAAAATGGTGTAAAGCGACTCTAAAACGATCTGGTCTGCAACGCTGTCCGTCACCGTAGCGTCATTAGAGAAGTCGAGCATTGCACTAACAATGAGATCGGTGTGTTGATAGATTCCACTAAAGAAAATAGTATTGTAATCTTTCACACCATCGTGCACTAAGCTTCTGCCTGACCAAAACACATTGTTCCCGTCCCAATCAAAAACACGTGTACTGGTTACGCCCTGAAGACGACCGTAACGTTCCGCGAAATAGTCGCCTAAGGCTTCGTCATAGGTGGCACGCTGGGTGCCAGAATTGCTATTGGGTGCAGCTGCGTGAGAAATGGCATGTCCCAGTTCGTGGATGATCACATCAGCATCTTCAGCATCGTCAACACCGCCTTCGCCGAAGTAGAGTCGTGGGGTAGGGAAACCCCAGTTAAAAAGACTGTTGTCTTGGCCATTCAGGGCTTGCGGGTCCACATGAATGGCGTAGTTCATCAAACTGTCGTAGCCTAGATGCCGTAGATATTCATTTTGAGAGGTGATGTGGTACATGCACATGACTTGCTCGAAAGCGGGAGGTGTGCGCCCACCGGTCCATTCGCTAGGATCCGTACTGATAGAAGTGTAAGGAGCGTCAAAATCTAGCATTTTAACGAAATCATTTTCTAATCGTAGGGTATCGTTTACGGAGGTGACATTTAAGGTTACATCTACAGCAAGACTGTCTAATACAGCGCCGTTTTGGTCGTTTTGATCGACGTAAATGCCTCCGTAAGAAAATTGGTTCGGAGTAAGAGGGTCAGGATTAAAAACCCGAGCAGCCACGGAAGTATCGGCAGCGGTTGAATGAACGTTAAGATCTAATGTCCAGCTATTTATGCCATTCGAGAGCGCCACGTAATGCTCATGATTTTGAAGGATCGTATCGGCTGCGACATTATACCATTGCTCGCCACTGAAAAACAAATAAGGTCCGTTAGGCTGCTCTGGAAGTGACGAAATCTCCTGTTCAGTAAGACTGTGACGTTCACGGATGAAAGCGCCGTTTGAAGCCCGCACGGCAATGTGCTGGTGTTGGAGTATAGGAATATTCCGGTACGTATACGTAGAGCGAACATAGGTTGCATGCGGTGAAGTGCGCAAACTGTGTGGTACAAGCTCAAGATCAATAGCCGTTTGAGCAGTACTGGAAATGCTATAGAGCGCTAACGCGAAGGAGATGATTCTTTTCAAAATGCTGCAGGGTTTCTTCCAATTTACTTTTTTCCACTCGAACCACATAACGCAATCGAGCCTCTTGTATTCTTTCCACGGTAGTTAAGTTCAATTCTCTCGAGACACGTTCCACAAACGAGAGCTCGCTGTAGTCAAAATGAAGGGCAATATCCCGGGTAATGACCTCCGTAACTAACGTATTCGAATGTATCGCTTCTTTTGCTGCTCCGCCGTACGCGCTGATCAGCCCTGGAACGCCTAGTTTGATTCCGCCGAAATAGCGCACTACCACGCAGGCCACATTCACAAGCTGTGCGCTTTGAAGCGCTCTCAGTATAGGGGCTCCAGCAGTATTTGCCGGCTCGCCATCGTCATTTGAGCGTTCATAAATCTCTTCGGGATCGATGCGTAAAGCCCAGCAATAGTGACGTGCATTGGGTTCATTGGCTTTGACAAGTTCTATTTGTGCACGGAAACTCTCCTCGCTTTTACACGGGAGCAAATAGGCATTAAACTTACTGCCCTTGTCCTTGTACATTCCCAGCGAGGGTTCGGTGATGGACGTGAACTTATCGTCTGACATCCCAAAGATCTTCTAGGGTTTCAAACGTAGTGTCTGCACTCTCGGTGTCACTAGGTAAGGAAGGAGCCGCAATACCCTCACCGATAACTTTATCAAGACTGGTGTAGGTCCAAACCGCATCATACCGCCCAATATCGATAAAAGATTGAATGACATTCCCGCCGCCTTCGACTAGAACATGTCCTATACCAAGTTCCAAAAGGGCCGGTAAATACGCATCTATTTCTTTTGGATCAGCAATAATGGTCTCCAAACCTTCGACTTGTGATTCTGCAATGACTATCGGCGGTGTATGCAGGCAGGCGGCGTTTTCAGCGGTAACGGGATATTGAGTAGACTGAAGAACGATAGGTCGAGGCGATCTCCCTGACCAATTCCTAGTACTCAACGAAGGCCTATCGTAGACTAAGGTCTTGGCACTTATCAAGATGCCGTCCACAGTCGCACGAAGGCGATGAGAAGCAAGAGCCGCTAATGGACCCGACAGTGCCGTTGGTGCGTCGTTAAAAGGACGCTTGCTGTCCATAAACCCATCTGCACTCTGCGCCCATTTTAAGGTGATCAGGGGACGGTCTAGGGCAAAATTGGTCCAAAAACTTTGATGTGCTTTTTCAAAAAGCTCCGGCTGATCAGAGAATTCCACCGTAACACCATGAGATTTCAGGTGTGCAATGCCCTTTCCATCAACTTTTTTGTGCGGATCTCTACAGCCGATCACCACATGCGGAATGCCATGAGTGGAGATGAGCTCGCAGCAGGGAGGTGTTTTACCGTGATGTGCGCAGGGCTCTAGGGTACAATACAGCGTAGATTGACCCAATAATTCTTGGTTTTTCACCGAACGAATGGCCAATACTTCTGCGTGCGGCCCGCCGTATTCATGGTGGTAGCCTTCACCTATAATCTTACCGTCACTGACGATCACAGCACCCACGGAAGGGTTGAGCTGTGTGCGCCCTTTGCCATAACTGGCCAATTGTAAGCAACGTGTGAGAAACTTAGCGTGATCCATACCACAAAGGTAGTCGCCTAATGCCTAAATTCACTTTTGAATGGAAAGTTTAGCAACATACCAGCAAAGGGCTGTTAACGCCTTGACTCCGAGCTATGGAGCGCGTGAGAGCCAAAACATCGTTCGCTTCTGGTTGGAAGTGCGCGGCGGCTTTTCGCGCATGGACCTCGTCCTTCGCGGAACTGAAGAGGTTGAGCTGGACTGGTTTGACGCAGATTTGGAACGATTGATCGCGCTAGAGCCCGTTCATTACGTAGTGGGTTGTGCCTACTTCATGGAACAGCTGCTAGAGGTAAACGTCACTACGCTGGTTCCAAGGCCTGAAACAGAGGAACTGGTACGCGGAATGGTCGACTATATTTCAAATGCTCCGATACGCACCCTCGTGGATATTGGTACCGGGAGCGGATGTATCGCTCTGGGAATAAAGTTGTTGAGGAGTGCATGGGAGATCACAGGCATCGATGTGCAAGCAGGGGCGGTAGCCGTGGCAAAGCGCAATGCTGGTGCATGGGGTCTTGATGTAGGTTTTAAGCAGCAGGATGTTCGATCCATGGACCGTATTACGGAAGATGTGATCGTTAGTAACCCTCCGTACATCCCTAGAAGTGAAGGCGCTACGATGGATAGGCATGTAGTGGGCGAGGAGCCGGATGTGGCCTTGTTTGTTCCTGATGACCAACCTTTAGAGTACTATAAAATGATCCTTGAAAAAGGCACTCGGGTAGCGCCAGAAAGAAGTCGGTATTTTGGCTTCGAAATTCATGAAGATTTTGGGGCGGAAATGGTGGAATTGGGCCATAGATATGGATTAAAAAATGTGGAACTTGTACAGGATTTACAGGGGAAGGATAGAATGATTTTCGGAAGATATGACGGATAAAGACAGAATTTTAGCGCTTCGAAAGGAGCTGCATGAACACAATCATCGCTACTACATTTTGGATGCGCCGATCCTTTCGGATTATGATTTTGACCAATTATTAAAAGAGCTTGAACTTCTCGAAGCACAACATCCAGAACTCTACGATCCGAACAGTCCCTCTCAGCGTGTTGGTGGGGGAGTCACTAAGAAATTTGACACCGTTGCACACCAGTACCCGATGCTCTCGCTGAGCAATTCCTATTCGTTAGAGGAAATACAGGAGTGGATTGGTCGCGTTCATAAATTGGCCCCAGAGGCGAGCTACGTTTGTGAGCTGAAATACGACGGTGTTGCGATCGGCATTCAGTATAAAAACGGCCAGTTGCACCGAGCGGTTACTCGTGGAGATGGGACGCAGGGGGACGACATCACCACCAACGTACGAACCATTCGGAGCATACCCTTAACGCTGGGAAAAGGAGCACCGGACGACTTTGAGATTCGAGGGGAGATTGTGATGCCGCATGCAGCCTTTGAACGCTTGAACCAAAGACGTTCTGCGGAAGGATTGGCGACATTTGCTAACCCTAGAAATTGTGCTTCGGGTTCTTTGAAACTTCAAGACAGTAGCGAGGTAGCTTCTCGTGGGCTTGACGCGTATTTGTATTATGTATTGCCGGAAGGAAAATTGGCTCCTTCGCATAGTGAGGCCATCAAAGCAGCTGGAGACTTAGGTTTTAAAATTCCCAAAACAGAGGACAGATTCATAGCCACTTGTCAAAATGCCGAAGAAATCATGGCGTTTATAGATCACTGGGATACTGCACGTGCCCAGTTGCCTTTTGATATTGACGGCATCGTAATTAAAGTAGACAGTTACCGTGCCCAGCAAGATTTAGGGTTTACCGCAAAATCTCCCCGCTGGGCGACTGCCTTCAAATTTAAAGCAGAGCAGGTCAGCACGGTATTGGAAAAAGTTACCTATCAAGTAGGGCGCACTGGTGCCATCACTCCTGTCGCGAACCTTGCGCCGGTCTGGTTGGGCGGTACAACCGTTAAGCGCGCTTCGTTGCACAATGCGGACCAGATCGCTGCGCTTGACCTCTATCAAGGCGATCATGTATATGTAGAGAAAGGAGGGGAGATCATCCCGAAAGTTGTGGGTGTAGACTTCAGTAAACGTAGCGCCGCGCAAGAGCCGGTGCAGTACATCACCGAGTGCCCAGATTGTGGAAGTGATTTGCAGCGCAGCGAAGGAGAAGCGCAGCATTATTGCCCGAACACAACGGCTTGTCCTACTCAGATCAGTGGACGATTAGAGCATTTTATTTCGCGAAAAGCGATGGACATCATGGGAATGGGTGCTGAAACCATCCAACTGTTGGTTGAAAAAGAATTGATCCGTGAACCCTCCGATCTGTATAGATTAACCTATGACGATTTAATCGCTTTAGAAGGCTTTAAAGACAAGAGTGTTTTCAACATCTTGGAAGGTATAGAACGGTCCAAAGGCATCCCATTTGAACGTGTGCTATTTGCATTAGGAATTCGTCATGTAGGTGCAACCGTTGCCAAGAAACTTGCCAAACATTTCACTTCAATAGATGCCCTTATACTTGCTGATAAAGAGAAGATTACAGAAGTAGAAGGCATGGGTGATGTGATTGCTGAGGAGATGGTGGACTATCTCTCTAAACCAGAACATATAGGGATGCTTGAGCGCCTCGAATTGGCAGGTGTCCAACTAAAAATAGATGCGTCTCAAATCGTAGCAACCAAAGAAAGTTCCATTACCGGTGCCAAAATTGTGGTCTCAGGGGTCTTCTCTAGGTATTCTAGGAATGAGCTAAAAGCACTTATTGAGGAATATGGCGCAAATAATGTGGGAAGTATCAGCGGCAAGACTACTTATGTCGTTGCAGGTGAAGGCATGGGTCCATCCAAGCTGGAGAAAGCCACTAAACTTGGTGTGACGATACTTTCGGAAGAGGAATTCTTAGAAAAAATTGGCTTGTGAAAAAGGTGATCGACTTTTACCACCGCAAGGGATTTCGAAACGCGAAACCTTCGACTTTAGGGAAAATCACGAGTGCACCTCAAATCACGCTCTTGTACGACGACGACCATCAAAAAAAGGCGGTTGAATCCCTGTTCAAACATGTCGTAGGAGTAACTACGGTGCAAGCCAAACGCAGTAAAGAGCTGCCGATCAATACCATGCAACTGCATACGAATGACTTTGATTTCAAAGGGTTTCCAAAGGCAACCGTACCAGAGGCAGTCGTCTCATGCAGCATCTTGATCAACCTTCGAAAGGACCACAGATTAGACTGGTACTGGTTCGGAAACTCGTACAATTATCGTGTAGATTTGCAAGGCGATTGTCCTTTAGCGGACATCACGATTAATGGACCCTATTCCTTAGCGGAAAAGCTAAAAACCTTAATAAACTACCTAGACAAACTCCAACATGACTGATTTTTCTCCTTACGGCGTAGGTGTCGCACTTGTCACTCCATTTCAACCCGACACTTCTGTAGATTTTGACGGATTAGGCCGTTTGATCGAACACTGTATCGAAGGCGGAGTAAACTATTTTGTGGTGAATGGGACTACTGCAGAGAACCCTACATTATCGTTAGAAGAGAAACAAGCCATTTTAAGTTTCGTGATCGAGAAAAACGCAGATCGTTTGCCTGTGGTTTTCGGGATCGGAGGAAACCATACAGCCGCTTTGTGTGAAGAGCTAGAAAGCTTTGATGTAGCTGGTGTTAGTGCTATACTTAGCGCGAGCCCGTACTACAACAAACCTACTCAGGAGGGCATCTACCAGCATTATTCGGCGCTTGCGCAATCCAGTACATTACCGATCATTTTATACAATGTCCCGGGCAGAACAAGCAGCAACATCAGCGCTGAAACAACGGTGCGCTTGGCCAAGGACCACAGCAATATTGTCGCAATCAAAGAGGCAAGTGGCAATCTAGACCAGATTACAGAAATCATCCTCAACCGACCGGAAGGTTTTGGGGTCATATCTGGGGATGATAACCTAACCTATGCCATGATGGGATTAGGCGCTGAAGGTGTGATTTCCGTAAGTGGGCAAGGGGTTCCAGAGGTGTTTTGTGCGATGGTCGACGCCATGCTCGAAGGAGATTTAGCTACTGCTCGCGATAACCATTTGGCCCTGTTTGAACTGACCAACCTTCTATTTCAAGAGGGCAATCCTGCAGGTATTAAATCGGTGCTGCAACACCGTGGGGTATGCGGCCCTACAGTGCGCTTGCCGCTGGTTCAGGCTACCTCGGAACTGCACAGTGAGATTGAAGTTGCGTTAACACGACTGGGTGTAGAATTCATGTCCAATTAATATAGTTTTAAACCTCGCTTCACAGCATTTACCCCGTGAACACGCAGTTTTGTTAAAATCATTTTGCAATGCGTGTAAAGCGAAAACTAGAACTTTGCGTTCTCAGTGATCTCCACCTTGGCACCTACGGCTGCCACGCGAGAGATCTTAATGCCTACCTCAAAAGTATCCATCCAGATGTTCTCGTCTTAAACGGTGATATCATTGATATCTGGAACTTTAGAAAGCGTTATTTTCCCAAAGAGCACATCAAAGTCATTCGCTCTATTTTAAAAATGGCGGCGTCTGGAACGAAGGTGTACTACATCACTGGAAACCATGATGAATCATTGCGCCGATTCTCCGGTTTTAAACTCGGCAATATTGATCTTCGAGATAAGCTTGTACTGAAGATTGGTGAACAGCGTGCCTGGTTCTTTCACGGGGACGTGTTCGACCGCAGTATTCAAGGAGCGAAGTTCATTGCCAAACTCGGAGGGTGGGGATACGATCTGCTCATTCTGTTGAATAGGTTTCTAAACAACATTCTTTCCAGCTTAGGACGCGAGCGCTACAGTCTATCCAAACGCATCAAATCCGGTGTAAAGAAGGCCGTATCGTTCATCTCAGATTTCGAACAAGTTGCTGCCGACCTAGCTATAGATAAAGGATACGACTATGTGGTGTGCGGACACATCCACCAGCCACAGATGCGCACGGTGGAGAACGATAAAGGTTCGACCATCTATCTCAACAGTGGCGACTGGGTAGAAAGCTTGACGGCGTTGGAATATACTGCGGGGGCCTGGAAACTGTATCATCACGATGATTTGGAGCCGACTTCAAATGAGCCCGAAGAGGAGCATGAGGAAGGGGAGAACCCGCTATTGTCGAAGAAAGAATTGCTCGTTAAATTGAGCACTGAACTTCTTCAACATAATTCGTGAGAATACTCTACGCCCTTCAAGGAACCGGTAATGGACATTTAGCCCGAGCACGGGATTTAGTGCCTCGGTTCGCCCAGTACGCCACTGTGGACGTGCTCATCGCAGGTACGGCCAGTGATCTTGACCTTGGATTTCCTGTGAAATATCAGAAGTACGGTCTGGCCATGGTGTACAACTCGAGCGGTGCCGTCAGCTACTGGCGTTCTCTCTTTCGAAACAAAATCTTCACCTTCCTCAAAGACGTTTTTCAACTCCCGGTTCAAGACTATGATTTAGTGGTGATCGACTTCGAAGCAGTGGCCTCATATGCCTGTAAACTCCGTGGGGTAAAGGCCCTTCAGCTCAGTCATCAAGCGGCGTATTGGAGCGCACACTCGCCAAGGCCCAAGCAAAAAAGTCTGCATTGGGAATTTGTCCTGAAACACATGTCGCCGTCGCATTTTAAAATTGGGTTTCATTTCAACGCGTTCGACACGTTCATCTTACCGCCGATCATCCGCAAGGAAATTCGCGAACTTACGGTAACGCGTGCGCAAAAATGTGTCGTCTATCTTCCATCGTACAGCAGTTCGGAGCTCGCAAGCTTCTTTGGCCAATTCCAAAGGCACCCGTTCGTCATTTTCAGCCCCCGAGCCACACCATACGTAAATGACAACATCGAGGTACGCGCTGCCAACGTCAACGGATTTCTTCAAGAACTCGCCTCATGTACCCACGTGATTTGCGGAGCCGGTTTTGAAACCCCAGCCGAAGCCTTGTTCCTGGGCAAAGCCATTCTCGCAATTCCTATTGTAGGGCAGTACGAGCAAGGATGCAACGCCGCGGCCTTGGAGCAGATGGGCATTCACGTACTGCCGAAATTGGCGATGAATTATACCGAAGAAGTGGCAGAGTTTTTGAATCACACTCCGGCAAAAAAGGTCTCTTTTCCGGACTACGCTGAAGAATTAGTGAAATGCATTGTGGACAACGTTCATAGCGGACGTGAATATGATGACATTTCCTCTTTACAAGTTTGGTAAATAGCTTACCTTTGCACGTTCGAAGATGATTAGACAAATAGCTACATATATCCTCGCAGGAATGTTCCTTGTGAGTTGCGGTGAGTACCAAGAGGTATTGAAAAGCAAAGATTTGGATTATAAATTCTCCAAGGCCGTAGAGTACTACGAAGCGGAAGAGTTCAATAAAGCCTACCCAATTTTTGACGAATTGATCACCCTATACCGCGGTACCCATAAAGCGCAGGAAGTGTATTTCTACTACGCGAACACCTTGTTCATGCAGAAGAACTACATTTTAGCCGGTTACCACTTTAAGAACTTTTACAAGACGTTCCCTCAGAACGAGAAAGCCGACGAAGCAGCTTATCTCACCGCTTATTGCTATTATTTGGAGGCACCTACGCACAGCCTAGACCAAGCCTACACGTACAAAGCCATCAACGAGATTCAGCTCTACATCAATACGCACCCCAACTCTGAGCGCATCGAAGAATGTAATGCGTTCATGGAAGAGCTTAGAGGCAAACTGGAGACCAAATCGTACGAGATTGCTAAGCAGTATTACAAGACGAGAAAGTACAAGGCGGCAATGACCGCATTTACGACGACTCTGTCTGAATTTCCAGACACGCCATTTCGTGAAGAAGCGATGTATTTGAAAACGAAGGCTGCGTTTAAATTGGCAGAGAATAGCGTTCCATCTCTACAGGAAGAGCGCTTTATTGAAGCTCGTACAGCGTTGAACGACTTTGAAGAAGCCTTCCCTGGTTCGGAGGAACTTGAGGAATTGAGAAAATTGAATAAATAAAGACACCATAAGCTCATGGATTACAAGAAAATGCAAGCGGACAAGACTACACGTACGCACAACATTAACGAGATAGATGCTTCAACAGAAAATATCTACGAGGCGCTAACGATCGTTGCGAAACGTGCAGAGCAAATCAACGATGACATTCGTGAAGAGCTTCACGCGAAGTTGCAGGAATTTGCTTCGTCTACTGAATCTCTTGAAGAGATCTTTGAAAACAAAGAGCAGATCGAAGTGAGCCGTTTCTACGAAAGTCTTCCAAAGCCAACTGCTTTGGCGCTTCAAGAATGGCTTGAAACACGCACGTACTTCCGCAGAGAAGGAGAGGAAAAATAAGCCAAGTGCAAGGGCTTTTGAAACATCGCAAAATACTGCTCGGAGTATCGGGTAGTATTGCCGCATACAAAAGCGCTCATCT
>CATITW010000326.1 GCA_949547975.1 Cryomorphaceae bacterium
AATAACTTTATTTCAATGAAAAAGTATACTCCATTTTTTACTGTCGCACTAGTGCTGTTCAGTCTATCCAGCCTCGGACAAGTTACTTCGCCGGTAAAAATCAATGCTGAATTAAGGAAAACGACCGCGCAATTGGTGGACGAAACGCATTTAATTACGGAAGAGCGCAAAGAACAATTGATTGAGTTAGGAGACTTCTTAATTCAGCAGCGTACTACCTCTAAAGAGACCAAAGTCTTATTCGTATGTACGCATAATTCGAGAAGAAGCCATATCTCAGATACCTGGTTCCAATATGGTCTGGTCTATTACGGTATTTCCGGTTACCAGTCTTTTTCTGGAGGATTGGAGGCTACAGCTTTTAATCCAAATGCTATCGGCGCATTAGAACGTGCAGGCTTTTCCGTTGCTTTCGACAAAAAAATTGTTAATCCAGTTGTATCCGTATGAAGTTAACCGCTTAGGTGTAACCTATACTTCATATGAAATTGGTAAGTTTGCGTTACATTAATACCTAACCCCATGAATATAGAAACCATTATTCCCGTTTTTGGCATGCTAACCGGGATTCTTATTCCTGTAGCCGTATTTATCTGGCTGTACTATGATGCGAAGAACCAACGAGAGGCCGTTGTCGAAATTGCAAAGCATTTAGAAGAGCCTGCCAAACTAGACAAACTTCTTACCCTATTTGATGAAAGAAAGAAGGAGCCAATAGATTACAGAAGGGGTGGTGTGATCACTGTCTTTGTAGGTTTGGGACTTTTCTCATTTGGATTTTTTTTCCTCGGTAATATCCTAAAAGGAATTGGTGCGCTCGTAGGACTTATCGGTGTTGGCACCATGATAGCAGGGTACTTATATCCAAATACTGAAAAGGAATTAACGGATGCGGTTGACCACTTCGAAAAGAAATAACAATGGGCAGGAACCATCAAAAACTCTTAAACAAACTGGAAGAATTTCGCAAGCGTTCGGGATTGACCCAAGAAGGTCTTTCCGTGCAAGCTGAAGTGTCTAGAAAAAGTATCAATGCTATCGAGAACGGCATCTATGTGCCTTCGACAGTCCTTGCACTAAAAATTTCGAGATCATTAAATTGTAACGTAGAAGACCTCTTCCAATTACCATAGATTTTGCACAGTTCTAATTTCAAATTTAAACGCTTAAAAGGCATCCCCAAGGCTTTTGGAATTGTACTACTGGTTTACGGGGCGGTACTAATTACCAGCTGCACTAAAGACCTCATTTATTTTCCAAAATCTGTAGCAGAGGAGGTTGAAAAAACACTGAATAATGGGTACAATGGAATCATCGTTTGTGTCAATCAAGAGGGGCAATCGACTTTGTATTCAGCCGGATGGAATAATCCAGAAAATGAAGTGCCAGCAGATCCCCATTCCCTCTTTAAGATTGCGAGTATTAGCAAGCTCTATATCGCGGCAGCTACCGTAAAATTGATCGCCGATGAACAGCTATCCTTGGAACAATCATTGGCAGAATTCATACCGGAAGTAGCCGACAGTATCGAATTTGCTTATGAAATTACGCTCAGGATGATGTTGCAACACCGCAGTGGCATACCTGAGTTTATTTATAAACCTGACTTTGCAGATAGCGACCCACAAGAAAGTTACTTGACAACCGCGAAATTAATTTTTAGCCAGGACGCCGATTTTAAACCAGGAAAAAAGTACCGTTACTCGAACACTAACTACCTATTAATTGGTGAAATATTAGATCGTACACTGGGCTACTCACATCACACCTATATCCGTGAAGAAATCTTGACCCCACTAAACCTAGAGAACACCTACAGCTTGCTGAGTGAAGTGGATAGCAATGATGTGATGAGCGGCTATTATATTGGACACCTCTTCGACCTAAAAATGGATGATTACACCCGGCCAGGAGGATCGATGATCTCTACGGCAGAGGAGGTCAGCATATTTCTAAGGGCCTTAGTAGACGGTTCCCTACTCAATACTAAGGAACAGGAAATCTATTCTTCAGTCTATGAATACGAGCATACGGGCTGGCTCAACGGATATACGAGTATCGCTCGATATGAAGAAGATATCGATGCTGTTATCGTTCAATTCGTTAATACCAGTAAAGATGAAATGTTCTGGGTCGGCCTCGAAAGGTCCTACAATAGAATCCTAAAGGCCATCAAAAAGTAGGCTTTTCTTCACACGATCCTCATAACAGCGCTAAAGAAAACTGTTCTATTTTACTCTATCGCGATTGGATAAGGCATATAGGTAGTCTCCTACTGGGGGGGGGTGTAGGTTAATGCTGTTTTCCTTGAGGAGCCTCCGGCAACTCGGCCATTTCTTGGTCTGTAAAAATGCGGCTGTGAATCATGAATCGTTTCCCGGTGGGAATTTCGATGGAGAATGAGGAACCGCGGCCTGGAGTAACATCGAGCGTGAGGTGGGTGTGTTTCCAATATTCGAACTGGGAAGAAGACATATAAAAAGGTGCACCATCGACATCGCCGAGGTACACATCTACTTGGCCAATTTTAAAATCATCCAGTGCAAAGCACATCGGAGAGCTTCCGTCGCAACATCCTCCACTCTGGTGAAACATGATCGGACCGTGAAACGCACGGAGTTCATCCATTAGGGCCTTTGCTTCTGGGGTAAATGCAACGCGTGGATTCATTGTGTTTTGATGTTTTGTATGTTCAAGTTCAAGTTACGAAAAAGGGCACCCGTACTAGCGGGTGCCCTCTGGCGGTTTACATGGCGTAGGTTCTAGTGGAGTTGCCTAGAAGAAACCTAGTGCATTCTTATCGTAAGAGATGAGCATGTTTTTGTTCTGGCGGTAGTGGTTCAGCATCATGAGGTGCGTCTCACGACCGAAGCCAGATTGCTTGTACCCACCGAACGGGGCGTGTGCGGGGTAGGCGTGGTAACAGTTTACCCATACGCGGCCGGCTTCGATGGCACGAGGTACTTGGTAGAGTTCGTGCGAATCACGCGTCCAAACGCCGGCTCCAAGTCCGTAGAGCGTATCGTTTGCGATCTCTAGTGCTTCTTCCGTGGTTTTAAAGGTGGTTACTGCGACTACTGGGCCGAAGATTTCCTCTTGGAAGACACGCATCTTATTATGGCCTTTCAGGATGGTCGGTTGGATGTAATATCCGTTAGAATAATCGCCATCAAGCTCGGCTGGTGCCCCACCGCAAAGGAGTTCAGCACCTTCTTCTTGGCCAATTTTGATATAGCTGAGGATTTTATTGAATTGGTCCTCGGAAGCTTGAGCCCCCATCATGGTGTTCGTATCGAATGGATTCCCCATCTTGATAGCCTTCGTACGAGCGATCACGCGCTCCATGAATGCTTCGTAAATGTCTTCGTGCACGAGAATGCGCGATGGACAGGTACATACTTCTCCTTGGTTCAAGGCGAACATTACGGCACCTTCTACACATTTGTTGAGGAAGGCATCGTCGTGGTCCATAACAGACTTAAAGAAGATGTTTGGCGACTTTCCACCGAGCTCCATGGTGACTGGATTCAGGTTTTCTGAAGCGTATTGCATGATCAAGCGACCTGTGGTGGTCTCACCGGTGAAGGCCACCTTATGCACACGAGAGCTTTGAGCGAGAGGCTTTCCAGCTTCAGGTCCGAAACCGTGAACAATATTCAAAACACCTGGAGGAATGAGGTGTCCGACGAGTTCCATAAGAACCGATAAACCTACCGGTGTTTGCTCTGCTGGTTTAACGATGACACAGTTCCCTGCAGCGAGTGCTGGAGCAATCTTCCATGCTGCCATAAGAAGCGGGAAGTTCCAAGGAATGATTTGTGCGACCACGCCTACAGGCTCTTTGATGTTCATACTTACGGTGTGCTGGTCGAGTTCACTTACAGAACCTTCCTCTGCACGAATGACACCTGCGAAGTAGCGGAAATGATCGATCACTAGGGCGATATCGGCATTGATGGTCTCGCGGATACTTTTTCCGTTGTCTAGGGTTTCGATGGCGGCGAGTTTGTGGTGGTTGGCCTCAACGATGTCGGCTATTTTAAGTAGCATGTTGCTGCGCTCGGTAACCGAAGAATGTTTCCAGGTAGCGTATGCGGCGTGTGCTGCATCAAGTGCAAGCTCTACGTCTTTACTGTT
The DNA here is from genome assembly GCA_949547975.1 of Cryomorphaceae bacterium. The sequence continues at coordinate 4,138 of CATITW010000326.1, forward strand.
ACTGCGCGCTACTTTCGTGATGACCGTGCCGTCTGTAGGTGTGGTGACATCGAAGTAGTGGCCGTCTACGGGAGCGACGAATTTTCCGCCGATGTAATTTCCGTATTCCGCCTTTAACGTTGGGCGATCGAATAAGGTAGTACTCATAGTGCTGTGTTTTAGTATTGATATTGCTTTGGTCTAAATTGGTATATAAAATGTCAAAACGCCTTTTAATCAGTCTCATTGTTTTGTACAATAATCTCATAATGAGAACGAGGCAAATTCAAACCAATTTTTAGGTAACTTAAGCCTACCGAAATTGCCAATACCATACGCCATATGCTCAACGCCGTTAACCTCAAACAAAAGCACAAGATCTTCTCCAAACCTCAGCGCGAGGTGGAGCACCGTACCGCTCACCATTCTGAAGTGAGCATATTAAATGTGTTTGAGACCCAAAAGGCATCCTATGAGTTTGATCTCGTGTTTCACAACCCTGTGGTGGTGAGCATGATTCAGGGCAAGAAGGTGATGCATCTAGGAGACCGTGACCCGTTTGAGTTTGTGCCAGGCGAGACGATCGCTATGCCCTCGGCGGAGTCGATGACGATAGATTTTCCGGAGGCCGATCGAGACACCCCCACCCAGTGCATGGCGCTAGAGATTTGCCCGGAGCTGATCTCAGATGTGGCGCTGTGGATGAACGAGCAGCATACTCGCGTAGAGGACAAAGAATGGAGCTGGTCGCAACGAAATTTTCACGTAAATAATTCGAAGGACCTGTCGTTTGCAACGAATACGCTGATCGACACGATGATAAATGAGGACAGCGTGCGAGATCTGAAGGCGTCTCTGATCACCCGTGAGCTGGTGGCACTATTGCTGCGCACCGGGGCGAAGAACTTCTTATTGGAAAATGCGATGGCGCTGCATATGTCCCATCGTTTGGCCTATGCAATTCATTATATACGCACGAACATTACTTCGGAGATTCATGTAGAGGAATTGGCCGATAAGGCTTGTCTTTCCCGTGCCCAATTTTTCCGTGCCTTTAAAAACGAAATCGGCATGACCCCTGTCCAGTTTATTAATTCTGAACGCATCGCCCGAGCGAAACGTGCCCTAAAGAAACCGAGCATGAGCCTTTCAGATGCAGCAATCTACGCGGGGTTCAAAAGTCAAAGTTATTTCAACCGCGTGTTTAAAGCCTTCACAGGAACTACTCCCCAGGCTTTCCGCATGTCGAACAGCATGTTCGCGGTATAGCGCGCAGTCCCCAAGTCTTTTTCCCATATTGAGATCTCATCAACGAGCAGCTCGAAGTCTTCATTCTTTTTATGAGCAATAAGGAGCCCTAGACTTTTGTGCAAGCACAAATCCGGGCATAAAAAAAGCCCTGATGCTGTGCATCAAGGCTTTTCCTTGTAGACATTCTGGAGAATAGGTCGAATGTAAATCGAATAGATGAACCAGATCAGGTTGAGTGAATTATTGTCCGGTAAGGCCTTCCATTGGC
>CATITW010000327.1 GCA_949547975.1 Cryomorphaceae bacterium
AAGTTTGCAGTTATAGACATAGAGTGTACCGGAGGTAAGTGGGGTGAAGAGCGCATTATTGATGTAGCGATTTTCGTTCTTGAAGATGGAGAGGTCATTGACCAATTTTCCTCGCTGGTAAATCCGGAGACGGGTATTGATCCATACGTCACAAAACTCACGGGTATCACAAATAAAATGGTTCGAACAGCTCCTAAATTTTACGAGCTGGCCAAGCGCATCGTGAAAATCACGGAAGGGTGCACCTTCGTTGCGCACAACATCGGATTTGATTACCGCGTGTTCCAGCAGGAATTTGAGGCCTTGGGATTTGACTACCATCGCGCTACATTAGACACCATTCCTTATGCCGAACGCATTTTTCCGGAGTGGGAGAATTACGGTTTGAAAACGGTCAGTAAGGAATTGGGCCTAGTGAATGCGGCCCGCCATCGTGCGGAAGGAGACGCGAGATTGACCTTGGACTTACTAAAGATCCTGCTTGAAAAGGACCGTGAAAGTTTGATTGATCAGGTTTTTGTTTCTCGAGAGAATAGCATCGGTAAAAACCCATTCAAGGAGCAAGTCAAGAATCTAGAGAATAGAGTAGGGATCTACTACATCTACAATACAGACGGTGAAGTCATTTACATCGGGAACAGTAAAGATTTGCAAAATAGCGTGAACCGTCACTTTGTCGCCGACAACAAAGTGGCCTTAGCGTTGCAAGAAGAAGCTGCTACACTCGAGGTAGAAGACATCGGGAATGAAGCGATAGCTGAAATGTTGTTTTACGCAACGGTGGAGAAACATCGCCCCGTTTACAACACCACTAAGAAACGCCGATTCTTAAGTTTCGGAGTCTTTGTCGACCCTAAGAAGAACGCCGAGGTGGATGTCGTTCGCGTGTATCCGATTCGTCATCAGCCAGCCCAATTTTATTTTGACGGTCCTAAAAGCGTCTATGCCTGGTTGCAGAAGGTGATGATGAATGAGAAATTGGACCCGTTTACATTTTTGTTAGATAAAGATCGGGAGCATTACTTTAAGCATACGCCGAGTCTTCAATGGAAGGCCAAGCAAAAATCCGTTCCTGCAGAAGTGCTTCGAGCATATATGATGCCCCGTGAGGCTGTGCTTATCGGACCTGGGCGTAAGGGCCAAGAAAAATGCGCCATCCTTATCGAAGGAGGGCGCATCTTAGGATACTCTTATTATTATCTAGCTACAGATTCTACGCAACGCGCGCAGTTGAAAATGCGCATGGTTGATCTTGAGCATAACGCCTACAACGTTGGAGTCATTCAGCATTACCTCAGCAAGGGCTACTTAAAAGTTCTTGAAGAATAAGAGGTAGCGCTTGATCAAAAGTGCAATGTGGTATTAATCGAAGAAGTACCCTACGCTTAAAACCACTTGACTAGAACGTGCATCTAAGCTGAAATTGTAATCGGTATCGTTGTAGTTATAGTCGACCTCTCGAGCGAGCATGCCGAATCCACTTTCGTATTTGACTTCAGCCAGTAACTTCCAAAGCTTCAGTCCCGCGTGAATGTGCCATCCCCAGGTGAAATTTGCTTCGGTTTCCTCGTTCCAAATGTCGCTAGCATTTGCGAGTGGGATCGATGGGGTAGCACCTAATCCAACAAAGGCCGGACCGAATTTAGCTCCAGCGCTGATCGGGAAATCTAGGCGTTGTATGGTAGAGCTGAGGTCCACTTCAGTACCGTCATCCGTCATGCTAATGTTTTGATCAAAACGCGTATACAACGCTTCGCCATGGACGTAGGCAGGAATCAAAGGAAGTGCCACGCGAGCAATGAGACCAGCATTGAAGCCGTTAGAAATATCCGTTTGAAGGTTGGAGATGTCGTAGGTCTGGTCGTTGTAAATGGCCAAAACATC
>CATITW010000328.1 GCA_949547975.1 Cryomorphaceae bacterium
ACCGAATTTATCGTAACTACTTGCGTGCGTTCTGTCCAGGCTCTCGAGCATTTCCTGCATCCCCTTGATGTCTACTCCTAAGGCTCCGGCTTGAGAGAAGAGCGAAAGAATTTCACGATTCTTGGCATCGAAGAAGATGTTCATGAGGTAGCTGTTCGGTCTCTTGTTATTGGGCTCTTGAAGCAATTCTAAGGCACCCTTGATGGTCTCTAAAGACGCTTTGTGCTGATCGGCTTGGTACATCTGATCCAAACCCTGACGGTGGTACAAGTAAAGGCACTCTTTCACAGGATCAAACGCGGGACTGGTCAGGTTATCGGTGATCCAAAATCGATTTTTGTTTCCGTCAAAGCTTTTCCAACCGCGTGCTCCACCACTACTCTGGGCCGTTGACACAATGTTTTGTGCGATAGCAAACTCCGCATCTCCAGCATTTGCTTTAAATGTGGTACGATCTAAACCGATGATGATGTACGAATAGAAAGCTAACACAGAGCTTAGGTTGGTCGTGTAGTTGTTCTTTTGGAATTCAACGGGCTCGTTCTCGGTAAAGCTGAAAACAACATCTTTATCCAGTACATTCAGCACTGGAGAATTGTATTGTGAGTTGAACACCGGGCGTGAATACTGCACCTGAAGATTTGCATCAAAACGGTTCCCCGCTAAACTATTTACCGTCAGGATGAAACTGCAATCGATTCGTTCTTCGTCAGCGTACGTATATTCTGTAAATGCGTACCCGTTCAGGAAATTCTCTAACGTGGTTTCGAGTGAGGTGAAAATAGCGCGATTCGTACCCTGAACTTCAGGACTGAGCACTTTAACCGTTGCGCGAAGCTCTTGTCCTTGTGCCCCTATTGTTAGGAACATGAATCCTAAGACGATCAGTAGACTACGCTTCATGTTGATCCAATTTAAAGGTGTCTATCAGTGCCGCTAACAAGCCGCTACCGAGTTCAGTTTTGTCCTGCAATCCAAACGACTGCGAAGATCCGTCTTTGAAAAACACATCTACTTCGTTGGTCGTTGTTTCAAACCCTACTCCATCTTTCCCTAAGGTATTCAGTACAATCGCATCGGCATTCTTAGCTACGAGTTTCTCTTTGGCATAGGTGTCGCCGTCTCTGGTTTCCAGGGCGAACCCTACCACTTTTTGATGCGGAGATTTGAGCTGACCTAGATGGGCCAGTATATCAGGAGTTTTTTCAAGGGTTACGGTCATTTCAGCAGTCTTAGGGTCTTTCTTTAGTTTGTGTGTTGCAGCCTGCTTGGGCGTAAAGTCGCTTACGGCTGCAGTACAAATGGTTAGAACGGCGCTACTGAAACTTTCTTGCATGGCTTCGAGCATTTCTTTTGCACTCATCACACGTTTCACCTGCAATCCATCGAGGTCTAAGTCTGCTTGCGTAGGTCCCAAAACCAAGGTGACTTCTGCCCCTGCAGCACGTGCTGCTTGTGCGAGAGCGGTTCCCATGCGACCACTGCTGTTGTTACCTAAATACCGTACCGGATCTAGGTGTTCATGAGTAGGTCCGGCGTTGATAAGTACTTTTTTTCCACGCAATGGACTGCGCTCGTTCAAATAGGCCTCTAAATGATCTGCGATTTCCTCGGGTTCCGCCATACGGCCTTTACCCACTAGACCTGAAGCTAGTTCTCCAAAGGCGGCGTCGATCACTTGAACGCCGCGCTGCTCGAGAACGGCAAGATTGTCAGAGGTGGCACCGTTGGAATACATGTCTAAATCCATAGCGGGTGCAACGAATACAGGACATTTAGCACTGAGGTAGACTGCGGTTAGTAGGTTGTCACAAGCTCCAGTGGCCAGTTTACTTAGCGTATTGGAGGAAGCCGGTGCAATGACCATGAGATCTGCCCAAAGGCCCATATCTACATGATTGTTCCATACGCCATAAGGCTTCTGAGAATCTTCGATAAAATCCGAGTAGACAGGTTTTGTACTTACGGTTGAAAGCGTCAAAGGGGTGACGAAATCCTTCGCTGCATGAGTCATGACAACCTGGACCTCGGCACCCCTTTTGATGAGTTCCCGAACAAGATGAGCGCTTTTGTATGCGGCAATACTACCCGATACTCCGAGCAGTATTTTGCGATGTTTCAAAAGCCCTTGCACTTGGCTTATTTTTCCTCTCCTTCTCTGCGGAAGTACGTGCGT
>CATITW010000329.1 GCA_949547975.1 Cryomorphaceae bacterium
AAGCAAGGCATCTCGGGCATCGAGGAGTTGAAGCTTGACGTGGAAACGGGTAAGCCGGAAATGCCGATCGAAGTAGATCGCGTGAAGGCACGTGCTCTAGGTCTGAGCTCTGCACAGATCGGTGATGCGATGCGTACGGCGCTGTTCGGTAAGGAGGTTTCGCGTTTCAAAGACGGCGAGGACGACTACCCGATCAACATTCGTATGAGCGATGCGTACCGCTACAACATGGAGGATCTGATGAATCAGAAAATCACTTTCCGTGATCAAGCGAGTGGTCGTATCAAGCAGGTGCCAATTTCGGCCGTAGCCAAAGCGAAAAAGACCTCTACCTTCTCTTCAGTGAAGCGTAAAGATCTTAAGCGTGTGATCTCACTCCAGTCGAACGTATTGGAAGGAGCCAATCCTACAGAAACCGTAAACGCAATCAAGGCCTCTTTCGAGGGGTACGAATTGCCAAAAGGCGTGAAAGTCGACTTTACGGGTGAGCAAGAGGAGCAAGCGAAAGAGCTCAGCTTCCTCTCCGGCGCATTGTTGATGGCCGTCTTCCTGATCTTCTTGATCCTAGTAAGCCAATTCAACTCTGCATCCACTCCGTTCATCATCCTAGTAACCGTAGTGTTCTCCCTCATCGGAGTATTCCTCGGTCTAGTCATCTTCCGCATGGAATTTGTCATCATGATGACCATGATCGGTATCATTTCCCTCGCGGGGATTGTGGTAAACAATGCGATTGTACTGATCGACTTTATCAAGCAGCTGGGCGCTCGCAAGAAAGCGGAGCTCGGTTTGCAAGACACGGATGTGTTGCCGAAAGAGGAATTGGTCGGAACGATCGTGGAGGCAGGACGTACACGTCTTCGTCCAGTATTGCTCACGGCGATCACTACCATCCTTGGTTTGATTCCACTGGCAACGGGTATGAACATTAACTTCTACACGCTCTTTAGCGAGAACAATCCGCACATCTTCTTCGGTGGAGATAACGTAGTGTTCTGGGGTCCGATGTCGTGGACGGTAATTTTCGGTCTCACCTTCGCGACCTTCTTAACGCTTGTGATTGTACCGGTGATGTACTTCATCTTCGATCGCATCCAGCGCAGACTAGCGAACCTTTTCGCTTAAAAAATAACCTAAGCCAAGACCCTCGGGTCAAAAACCCGCAGTACGATGTATTGCGGGTTTTTATTTGCGCTAATATTGCACCATGGTAACGAAGCTACGCGCCCTAGATCCGAAGGAACTTACGGGCTTTTGCGAAACATTGAAAAAAGAGGTCATCTCAAGAGTGAGCGATAAAATCCCGCACTTAGAGTCCTCTTTAGCCGTGGCTGAACTTACCGTCGCCTTGCACTATGTTTTACGTACTCCAGAGGATGTTTTGATTTGGGATGTGGGCCATCAAGGCTACATCCACAAGGCACTCACGGGAAGATTGGACCAGCTGGAAAATCAGCGCACTACAGGCGGTATTTCTGGTTTTTTAAAACGCGATGAGAGTCCCTATGACTTCTTCGGCGCTGGACATGCCTCGACCAGTATTAGTGCATTAGCGGGTGTCTGTATTGCCGATGGAGCGAGCGGTCTTGCCCGTCATCGTGTTGCGGTGATCGGCGACGGTTCCCTCACAGGCGGTCAAAGCTTCGAGGCCTTGAACCACCTTTCCACGATCGATACAAATGCCTTAGTCGTCTTGAACGACAACGACGGTAGCATCGATCCTACGATCGGCGGATTACATGCCTCAGGCGACTACCAGCGCTACTTCGAAAGCTTGGGCTGGACCTACAGTACTTGCACTGACGGACACGACCTCTCAGTTGTAGTACCCGCACTTCAGGAGCGATTAGCCGCTGGAGGCAAACAGGTGTTGCACGTTCGTACGAAACGACCTGATCTGTCTCCGCCTAAATCGTACAAGCCAGGAACTACATTTCAGTGGTGGGCAGCACAGGAAATGGAAACACTTTTGACGGCTTACCCGAAGCTGCAGGTGATCAGCCCTGCGATGTTTGCGGGAAGCGGATTTGCTCCGTTACGTGAACAGTTTTCAGAGCGCTTGCACGACACCGGAATCACGGAGCCTCATGCGGTGACTTTAGCGGCTGGAATGGCTGCTGCCGGTGCCTCACCGTGGGTCCATATCTACAGTACCTTCTTGCAACGCGCGATCGACCAAGTCATTCACGATGTGGCTTTGCAGCGTTTACCAGTAGTCTTTTTGGTCGACCGAGCGGGCCTTGTCGGCTCAGACGGCGCTACCCATCACGGAGTTTTCGATGCGGGCATGCTGCACGATGTTCCAGGAGCAACGATCTGGCAACCCAAGGACGGGGATGAGCTCCAAGCGATGATGCGTGAAGCCGCGAAGCTTCAATCTACGCTCACAGGGCCGCTGTTCATTCGTTATCCAAAGTCGAAAACCACCTGTGAAACACGTGTGGAATTCTCGCCTTTTACCCAAGCAACTTCCCTAGGATCGAACGCGCTCTTGGTCAGCACCGGAGCTTTGAGCGCCCACGTGGATCAAGACCTTTTCGATCACATCCACCTCGCACAGACAAAGCCGCTTCCTGCCGCCTTTTGTGAGCTGCTCAAGCGCTACGACAGCCTAGTGTTATTGGAGGAGGCAAACGGCTTCGGAGGAATGTCCGGTTCGGTGACTTCGTTTGTGTCCAAGGAAGATGTAGATCTACAAGTAGTCGTTCGTAAAATCCCAGATGCTTTCACGGATCACGGGATGCGAAATGAACTTTTGAAGGGCTATGGCCTTATCTCTTAGTACTTAAACCCCTTTCTCTTGCGATTTTTCATTTCCACCATTGCCCTGCTTTGTGGGCTTCAAGGTTTTTCTCAAGAATTCACCTTTGCACCGTCCTCCTCGACCACGTTTACTGTGGCGAACATGAAGTGGTCTACGGTGGAGGGGACGCTCGATGGTGCTCACGGTACTGCACGATATGAGGATGGAATCCTCGTGGCGATCGAAGGTTGCGTGGACGCGTCTACGATCGAAACGGGCAATGCTACCCGTGATAAACACTTGAAGACCAAGGACGCTTTTTTCCAGGTAGACCAATTTCCCGAGTTGTG
>CATITW010000330.1 GCA_949547975.1 Cryomorphaceae bacterium
TCGCCGAACTTCGCGTCTACCAGCATGTTTTTCAACTCCTCTTTCGCTTCATCAAGATCTTCAATGATCAGCACGCCCTTACCCGCTGCAAGACCGTCTGCTTTCAAAACATACGGCGCATCCAGCGTTTCTAGGAATGCCTGCCCTTCTGCTAGGGTGTCGCGAGTAAAAGTTTCATACGCTGCTGTAGGGATGTTGTGACGCATCATGAATTCCTTCGCAAAATCCTTTGAGCCTTCCAGCTCTGCTGCCGCTTTTCTCGGACCTACTACGATGAGATCGGCCAATTCTGGATCGGCTTTCAACCCGTCATGTACGCCTTCTACTAAGGGCGCTTCTGGACCTACGACAACGATGTCAATGTTGTGCTGTTTTACGAAATTTCCGATCGCTGCTGCATCGGTGATCGGCAGATCTACATTTTCCCCAAGGGCGCCTGTTCCTCCATTACCTGGAGCAATGAAGAGCTTCTGGCATTTGCTGCTCTGTGCAATCTTATTCGATAAAGCGTGCTCACGACCACCGGAGCCTAAAACCAATACATTCATGATCTAAGAATTTTCTCCGGCAAAAATAACCCGAAAAGATGGGTTAGAATAATTTATGACTCTCTCTGGTACAACCAAGCTGCAAATTCGCGCAGTGGACGAAGTTTTGAATCTTCTACGGAGACCTTGTCTAAGGCGCTCAGCGACTGCTCATAATAGCTGTCGATCTGTGCCTTTGCATAGACATCCACCTCGAGCTCTTTGTAGAGCTGTTGGAAGGCCTGAACTTTTTGTTCATCGGCGGCCATAGATGCGTAGGCTTCGAAGTCCACCTCTTGCTGCTTGGCGCGTCGTTGGGCTTCGATCCATAGCAACGTCTTTTTATTACTGAGGATGTCCCCTCCTACTTGCTTTCCGAATTTTTCAGGATCGCCGTAGACGTCTAAGAAGTCGTCCTTGATTTGGAAAGAAGTACCAAGTAGTAGTGCAAAGTCGTATAAAGCTGCTGCGTCCTCTTTAGATGCACCTCCTACAAGCGCACCAACTTTCATCGAACAGCCGAGCAGGACTGAGGTCTTGTACTGAATCATTTGAATGTAGGTGGCTGCCTCCACCGTATCCATCGTCTCGAAGTCCATGTCCATTTGCTGGCCCTCACACACTTCCAAAGCGGTCTGAGAGAAGGTTGCGAGCACTTCGGGTAGCATAGATGCATCGCAATTCGCGACGTATTGATACGCTTTTACGAGCATGCCATCTCCGGAGAGGATACCTACGTTCTGGTCCCACTTTTTGTGCACCGTAGTTTGCCCTCGGCGCAGTGGCGCTTCGTCCATGATGTCATCGTGGATGAGCGAAAAGTTATGAAAGAGCTCGATAGCCATGGCTTGCGGCATGGCTTTTTTTGGATCGCCGTAGATGCCTGCACCCATCAATGCTAAGATGGGGCGGAGTCTCTTGCCTCCAAGACCCATGATGTAGTGCATGGGATCGTATAATTTCGAAGGGGCGGTGCCCAAGTTTAATTGGTCCACTTCCTTTTGAAAAAGTTCTTGGAGGGCGGCTAGGTTATTCATGTCACTTGATGAGTTTAAGTAGGTACTTACCGTACCCGCTCTTAACGAGTGGCTGAGCGATTTGTTCAAGCTGCGCTGCGTCTATAAATCCTTGCTCGTAAGCAATCTCTTCGATACAGCCGACTTTCAAGCCCTGGCGTTCTTCAATCACCTCGACGAACTGACCTGCTTGTTGAAGGCTTGCAAAAGTACCCGTATCCAACCACGCCGTTCCGCGGTCCAACACCCCTACTTCGAGCTCACCCCATTCGAGGTATATCTTATTCACGTCGGTGATCTCTAGCTCACCACGCGGGCTTGGCTTGAGATTTTTGGCAATGTCCACTACTCTATTGTCATAGAAGTACAAGCCCGGAACTGCGTAATCGCTCTTTGGCTCCTCTGGCTTCTCTTCGATGGACAAGGCTTTCATCTGCTCGTCAAACTCGACCACTCCGTAGCGTTCAGGGTCACTCACGCGGTAGGCGAATACCACGCCGCCTTTTGGGTCCTTGCTCTGTTGAAGCACGTGTGCCATCGATGAACCGTAGAAGATGTTATCCCCTAGGATCAAAGCAACGCTATCGTCGCCGATGAAGTCCGCACCTAAAATGAAGGCTTGTGCCAGTCCTTCCGGGCGCTCTTGAATAACATAATGAAACTCACAACCCAGGCGCTTTCCATCGCCAAGAAGCTTCTCAAACAACGGCGCATCATGCGGAGTGGTGATGATTAAGATCTCGCGAATACCCGCCTGCATCAAGGTGCCAAGTGGGTAGTAAATCATGGGCTTATCGTACACCGGCATCAACTGCTTACTTACGGCAAGGGTAAGTGGGTGAAGTCTGGTACCGGAGCCACCGGCGAGGATAATGCCTTTCATAGGTTTATTAGTTTTCGTCGTCCGAATCCGTTTCGGAGTCGTAAATATCGAGGATATTATCGCTAATATCTTTTCGTGTCAACCATTTCTCCATAGTTAACAGGAATGAAGGCAATAGTAACAAGTTGCTAAACATTGCGATGAGCAACGTGATCGAAGTGAGCAAACCTAATGCTTGCGTGCCACCAAAACTTGAGGTAGTAAATACAGAGAAACCACAGAACAGTACGATGGAAGTATAGAACATGCTGAGTCCCGTTTCCATGATAGAGCTTTTTACTGCCCAAGTAATGTTCCAGTTATTCGCTTTGAGCTCTTGCCTGTACTTGGCCAAAAAGTGCAAGCTGTCGTCAACCGATATCCCGAAGGCGATGCTAAATACTAATATGGTCGACGGCTTTAAAGGAATGCCTGCGTAGCCCATGATTCCCGCGGTCAACAACATGGGGATCAGGTTAGGAATCAGCGAGATGAGCACCATACGCCAGCTGATGAACAGCAGCGCCATGATGATTGCAATGGCGACCACTGCTAAGGCGAGCGATAAAATGAGGTTGTTGATCAAATAGGTGGTGGAACGGATGAATTTTATAGAAGCCCCGGTAATGGTGACGTCGTAGCGTTCGTCTGGGAAAATTTTCTGCACCAATTCCTCGACACGTGCAGTGAGTTCGCGCATCTCTGGTGTGCTTAGATCCGCCATCTGAACCGTGATCCGTGCTTTACGCCCATCCTGAGTCACCATGGACTTCATGAGTCCCGTTTCGTCTTTTACACCTCGGGGCAAGTAGGTCAAGAGCCATTGTTGCTCGCTTCTGGACGGTAAGGAATACATGTCTGGATTTCCGAACATCACCCCTTGTTTTGCAAATTTCACAAAGTCGACTAGTGATGCCGAACGGCTCAA
>CATITW010000331.1 GCA_949547975.1 Cryomorphaceae bacterium
GGCTCTGGAATGTTCTGCACTGGAGTAGAAGGAGCCGCTTGGGTATTCGCGCCGGAGCCGTCTTCTTCGTACCCAAAATTGATCGCAATACCTTCTTCAGGTGGCGGGTCTTGGTACTTCAATCCGGTCAGGGCAAACCAAAGCAGCAGCACTACATGAACGACGATGGTCCAGGCGCGTGCTTTGTTGCGGTTTTTATTTTCGTTGAAGTTGGCCATGTACGATGTGGGAGTACTTAGTTGGGGTCAGTTGCGATGATCATGCGCATGTTGTTGCGGTAACCGATGTCCAAAAGTCGCACCGTTTCACCGGTAGGAACGCTTTGGTCGGCGCGCAATACAATCACGGCTTGTTCATCAGCGCTCAGCTTACTCGCCTCAGCGAGCAACGTACGTTCAACTTGTTCATAGCTTACAATAGTGCCATTCACGTCAAACTCTAGTGCTTCATTCACAGTGAGCGTGATGTTCTTTTTCTTAACGGTTTGAGCGCCGCTTTTTGGAAGAACGATATCTAATGCGCTCGAGGTTACAAGCGTAGAGGCGAGGATAAAGAAGATTAGCAACAGGAAGACGAGATCCGTCATGGACGACATATTCACCTCTGCACTTACCTTACTTCTGGATCTTAAGTTCATACTAATCTCGCGTTATGCCGGTTCATGCAATAGATCGAGGAAGTCCATTGCGCTATCTTCGAGCTTATACACTACTCGGTCCACACGAGTAACTAAGAAGTTGTATCCGAAATAGGCGATGATCCCCACGAGCAAACCAGCTACAGTGGTAGTCATTGCGGTGTAAATACCTTCGGCCATCATATCGAGCTTGATTTGTCCACCCGCGTTAGCCATCTCTTTAAACGTTAAAATCATTCCAATCACCGTACCTAGGAACCCAATCATTGGTGCGCCCCCTGAAATGGTTGCAAGCATTGGAAGTCCTTTTTCTAAACGTGTGACCTCGAGTTTTCCTTGATTCTCGATGGCTTGAGTGATGTCACCTAAAGGCTTACCGATACGACTAATACCTTTCTCAATCATACGAGCAACAGGCGTGCTCTCGCTGGTACACAAGGCACCTGCTGCATCTAACTTACCGTCGAGTACCATGTCCTTGATGTTGTTCATGAAGTTTGGATCAACCTTATTCGCATTGCGAATAGCTCCGAAGCGTTCAAAAAAGATGTAGACTGCGAAAATGCTGAGCACTCCTAGGGAGGCCATAATCAAGATTCCACCGATACCTCCAGAGGTCATCAGTTCTAGAATCGTCATCGTCTTTTCAGTAGGTTCTTCGATAAGCACGGCGTCTGCACCGGTCTGGATTTGTAGGAAAAGTGTACTCATGGGTTTCACGTGTGATTTACTCAAATATCTATAAAAAGAAAGCCCCCGCTTCGCGGAGGCCTTCGAAATATCAACAAGTTGATTTCCCTTAGAAAATCATGTTTTGAAGAATATAAACTCCGGCTCCTGCAAAGTATCCAACGATGGCAAGTAGGGAAATATTCTTCAAATACCAGCCAAAGCTTATTTTTTCTAGTCCCATCACGGCGACCCCAGCAGCTGAACCGATGATCAACGCGGAACCACCCGTACCGGCACAGTAGGCGAGGAATTGCCAGAAGATACCGTCTTGCATAAACAGTCCGGATTCCGTGATCTCATACATCCCCATTGCTGCAGCAACGAGCGGTACGTTATCCACGATCGAAGAAAGTAAACCGATGATGATACTCACTACATACACGCCGTTTTGCGTGTCGGTTCCGATGCTATTGTCGAGTGCAACTGCAAGATCACCAAGCTGACCCATCGACTGCAGCGAAGCTACGGCCAAAAGAATACCGAGGAAGAACAATACCGAAGGGGTATCTATCTTTTGAAGTACTCCGAGCGGTGAAAGGTGATGTTTTACATCAGCCGGTTTTCTTCTGTGCATCACGTCTGTAATGAGCCAAAGTACACCTAGCGAAAGCATCATTCCCATGAAAGGAGGGAGGTGGGTTACCGTTTTGAAGATCGGAACGAAAATCAGACCAGCGACACCAGCGAAGAACACAAAGTTGCGTTCAAACGGTGTGGTGGGATCAAGATAATGATCGGCAGTTTCTGCTTTGATTGGACGCTTGACATCTCCTTTCAAACGGAAAGTAAGAATGGCGAGCGGCGCAAGCAATGTAAACAAAGACGGTACGATCAAATCGGTAACAACTGCACCGGCTGAAATTTGACCTTTGATCCAAAGCATGGTAGTGGTAACATCACCGATAGGCGACCAGGCACCACCTGCGTTGGCGGCAACAACTACCATACCGGCAAAGAACCAGCGGTCTTTCTGATCGGCGATCAGCTTGCGAAGAAGACTGACCATAACGATAGAAGTCGTTAGGTTGTCGAGCGCTGCTGAGAAGAAAAAGCTCAGGATACAAATGATCCACATGAGCTTTACCTTATTCGTGGTCTTGATCCGGTCTGTAATCACGGCGAATCCTTCGTGGGCATCCACGAGTTCAACGATAGTCATGGCACCGATCAGGAAAAAGAGAATTGAAGAGATCTCACTCAAATGATGCAAAAGGTGTTCCTCGACATGATGAATGTCGTGGCTGGCCAAAATATACAAGGTCCAGGTCACCACACCTGTGATCAGTGCAGCAGCGGCTTTATCTATTTTTAACTGATGTTCGAAGGCAATGGCAGCGTAGCCAAGTACGAACACAACAAGCATTAGCGTATAGGTCATGATATTAGATTAATAGTTTGAGGGCGTTAATATAAGCGTTAAAGGTAATGTGGTTCGGAGCATTGCTCACGTTGTAAACGTCCATTAATGCATTGTTAATGATATGGCTAACATTTGTAAATATGGCCAGATCGTTTACTTCCGCGCCATCCTCCATGAGGTAGCCGAATACACGCGCCATGCCACAGTTTGAGATGAAGTCTGGAATCACGGCACATTTTTGATCGGCAAGCTCAGCAATCGGTCCATAAAAGATTTCCTGATCGGCAAAAGGTACATTCGCCCCGGATGAAATAACTTCTAAACCGTTATCAAGCATTTGCGCCAATTGCATACGGTTCACTAATCGCGAAGCAGCAGCAGGAATAAACACTTCAGCTCCCATGCTCCAAATCGACTTATTCGCTTCTTCAAACGAAATCATGTCTTCGGAAGCTAGCGCATTTCCATTCTTTGTATTGAACAAGGTTCTGATCTCTTCCAAAGAAAATCCTTCAGGTTTCATCAAACCACCAACGATATCAATGATACCGACAATCTTCGCACCCATCTGGGCAAGATAAAACGCAGCACCTGAAGCTACATTTCCCCAACCTTGGATGATGACACGCTTTCCAGCGAGATCGCCACCCCAGATCTCATAGAAGTGTTTCACGCTCATCGCTGTTCCATAGCCTGTGATCATGTCACCCACTTTCAGCGATGCATCCTCACTCGGCATTAACTCCGCAGCGCTCAAGGTCAAACTTACCCCTTGTTGTAGTTGCTGAATTTTGCGCGCTTTGGCGAAATCTCCCGGCTGGTAATGTCCGTTCAGCACACCTTCCTGTGGATGAAGAATGCCCAATTCACTGGTGATAGGAATCACCTCAGTTTTTTGGTCAACATTCAAATCACCACCAGTACCGTAATAGTTCTTCAATAGGGGATATACTGCTTTGTACCAGCGCTTCAATACCCCCTCTTTACGAGGGTCCGCAGGATCGAAATCAATCCCACTTTTTGCACCGCCGATCGCAGGACCTGCTACTGTGAATTTTATTTCCATGGTTTTGGCCAAAGAGAGGACTTCTCCTTCAGTCAATCCTTTGCGCATTCGTGTACCGCCACCCGCAGCTCCACCACGAAGGCTGTTGATAACGACCCAGCCTTTCGCTTCGGTCTCGCTATCGTGCCAGTGGTATACAATCTCTGCAGGGCGCTCTTCAAAGGCGCGTAATTGCTCTTTCATGCTCTTCTGTTTTTAGGCGCTTAAAGGTAGTTCTTATGGGGCAAACACAGAACCAGAACTGTGCCAAATCCCACTTCCGGTAGTGCTTCCTATGACATTCGGTCGCCCCTGAATACGCTCATGAGCAAGCAAGGCAAATATCACCGCCTCTTTAGCTTCTACGAGTGTTTTGTCGGGAATATGTAGGTCTGCACCGAGCATCCTCATGCGTTGTATTAGGTAACCATTAAATGCACCGCCGCCGCTCACTAGCGTTTTTCGACTTCCAAGTACTTCGACTATTTGTTGCGCAATGTGCTCTACCGCAGTGGCTAATGCATCCTTGGGCGCTAAATAATCGATCAATGGCAAAAAGGTAGATTCCACCCATTCACTGCCCAAACTCTTCGGCGGAGCTTGCTCATAAAATTCTAGACTGTCCAACTCTTCAAGCACCCAAGCGTTAATCGCGCCTTCCCGTGCGAAATCTCCATTGCGATCATATTCCTGCCCCAATTCCGCCGCAAAAACATTCAACACACGGTTCACCGCACACACGTCAAACGCCGCATGCACACCGTCGCGCAAAAAAGGATCGCCGATACTTACATTTGCAAAGCCACCTAAATTCAAAGCCGCTTCATATGCGCCGAACAATCGGTAATCACCAAACGGCACCAAAGGCGCACCCTGACCTCCGAGCAAGACATCCTGCATCCTGAAATTGGTCACCAAAGTACACCCCGTTTCCTTCGCTATCCTCGGCAAATTACCAGCTTGAACCGTGCTTTTATTCGAGGGATCATGAAAAACAGTCTGACCGTGCGACCCTACGACATCAAAAGCATGGTTGGACCGATCTTGAACCGATCGAATCACCGAAACGGTCCAATCCGCGAATCGTTCTTCGAGTTCGGGCAACAACCTGCGGTCGAAAAATGTCTTTTCCGCGAGAATTTTCAGTGCCTCAGGGTACGGAAAATGGAAGAAGTCCAGCAGTTTGAAGTCCAAGTGTTCACCTTGCTTAAACCGCACTATAGCTGCATCCATACCGTCTAGCGAGGTGCCGCTCATTAATCCCAATACATTGCGAGTTGCTTCGTACATTTACACCACCAATTATAAACAGAATTTTCGATGAACTTCAACCTATCAGAAGAGCATTTAATGATCCGCGACGCAGCGCGCGATTTTGCACAAACCGAATTACTTCCTGGCGTTATCGAGCGCGA
>CATITW010000332.1 GCA_949547975.1 Cryomorphaceae bacterium
AGAATGAGCTGGATGGTATAGGTTCCGGTGTCGCTGTAGGTGTATTGAGGATTCTGTCCGGTGGAACTCGCACCTGGATTGTTCGGGTCGTTCCATAGCCAGAGGTAGTCCGTCCCATTGTAAGACGAGTCCGGGATACTAATGGTGGTCCCGTTACACAAGGTGTTGGGTTGGTAGAGCTGTGGTGTAGGGTCAGCGACGACGTTGCTTTGACAGGTGGTTACGTTGAACTGGTAATCCCTTCTTAGGGTAGAGAGTAAGACGCCATTGCTGTCGTATTCTTCGGCACATACGGCGAACACATACTGTCCGGTTCCGATAGGAGTACCTGAGAGAATTCCTGTGCTGCTGTTCACGCTAATCTGCGGATTGCTCGGCATCGGGTAGGTTGAAGAGTATGGGAATACGAACGGTACAGCGTTGTAAGGTGGGGCGCTTGGCGGGTTCGGCGCGGGGGAGTTTTGTGAACCTCCATGAAGGGGTTGGCACAAGGAGTAAAATATGGAATCGCCGTCTAGTTCGTTGACCGAAAAGTCCACATTTAAGCTGTCATCTTTACACATGACGATCGGTGGATCAGAGATGAAGCGCGCGGAGCTATTACAGACAGAGTCTTGCGGAGGAATGGTGATGTGGTAGGTGTTTCCCCAAGTACCTGAATTTGCGACGTTGTTGATGGTTTGGTTTCGGCAACAGCGCTGGTAAACGATGGTGTAGCCGTGGGTGCTCGGGGCTAAGGTGACGTTTGTGGTGTAGGTGGCTTTTTCAGTACAGACGTTTGGTGGAGTCTGTAAACAAGGGTTGGCCACTACGGCGGGAATATTTACGATGGCTCCTCGATTCACATTAATGGTTGTAATGGCGAGGTTTTGGCTGGCTCCACCGTAGACAGTGATGGGGGCTTGAACATCGAACGGCGCGCCTTGCGAATTACAATCTCGGTAAATGGTAAGGCGTATTTGATAGATGTTGCCGTTAGAATTGGTTCCGACACATTGGTATGAAATCTCTCCACCTACCAAATGCGCTGCCTTTCCGGAGAAAGATAGGAGCAAGATGAGTAGTGTGAGAAGGGATTTGCGCATACTCTAAATGTAGGGAAATATTCGTCTAAGTAGTTGCAATTAAAGTGCCAAGCTTTTGAATGGGAATATGGCTTTGTAACCGGCGCTGCGTAGCATTTTCTTGGAAGAAGCGAGGCGTGTAATCAGGACAAAATCGCCACCCCATCCGCCCAGACTTTTTACTTGTCCATGGAAGCCTGGGAATAGGGTATCTTTGACTTTGGGAAGGCCGAAATGTTCGCTGATGAGCGATTCGTGTTCGACGATGACATCCTCGAGTTCCAATACAGTTTTAGACGCTAGAAAGGCATCTGTCAATGTGTTGAAACGGTGAATCTGGGTATCGCTAAAGGGCTTTTCCTTGACCAATTGTAAGCTTTCTGAAGTCAGTTGCTTTTTACCACTGTACACAAAGCCGATGTCGTGGGTAAACTCGAAATTAATTTTTGTGGGTTCTACGATGGCTTGGTCGTCTTCCAAGCGGTAGATGATGGGACCATTTGCGGTTCCGCAGGCCAGATCGTAGCCGCTACCGCCGTGCACTTTACGAAATTCGGTCAATGGATCCGTTCCCGTACACTGCGCAAGTAAAGAGCCTAAAGTGCTCGAAGAGCCCAATCCCCATTCTGAAGGGAATTCCAGCTCTGTCGTGAAAATGCCTGGTCGGTCGAGCAGTGCGGTGCGGTGTTGCATCACGCGAAGCTGATCAATCAAACGCGTGGCCATGCCGTGATGGGATGTGCTTACCACGTTAAGACCCAAATCTAGCTCAGCCCAAAACCAAAGCTGACCGTCGTGAGCTTTGGCTTCCCAGCGTATGTAGTCGTCAGCAGGGTTCGGACGGTAGTTTAAGGTCTGTCCGTACCGCGTGGGCACGGCTAGGCCTTTGGCGCCTTGTGTGATGGCATATTCAGAGGTGAGTAAAAGCTTGCCGTTGGCTCTGTAATTCAGCATGGATGAGGTCTACTTCTCCACCTTTGGGGCGGGAATGCCTCGCAAATTACAGAAGTAATTCACAACTTCCCTATGATGCGGTACCTTATCCTTAAAGTAGGCTGCGATTTTCTCTTTCTCTTCTAATGTTGCTTCGAGCTGCGTGAGGATGTTCATCAGGTGCATCTTCATGTGCCCTTTCTGAATACCGGTGGTTACTAGCGCGCGGAGTGCTGCAAAGTTTTGTGCCAAGCCGCTTACCGCCACGATACCCATGAGTTCCTCAGCGCCCGGGTTGCCTAGCATTTCGAGCGACTTAACTACGAGGGGATGCAGTTTAGTAAGTCCGCCTACTACGCCTAAAGAGAGTGGGATCTCAATCCAGAAGGTGAATATGCCGTCTTCTACTTTACAATGTGTAAGGCTTTTGTATCTGCCCGAAGCGCTTGCGTGTGTGTGGCACGCGGCCTCTACGGCGCGGAAGTCGTTTCCTGTGGCGATGATGACCGCATCGATCCCGTTCATGATGCCCTTGTTGTGGGTAGTAGCACGGTAGGGTTCTGCATTTGCGATGTCGATCGCACGTTTGAATTTGCGAGCAAAGTCTTCGCCGCTAACCCCTTCGCTGCCGAGCTGGTCTACAGGACAGGAAACAGAAGCGCGAACGATACACTTCGGGGTGTAGTTGCTTAAAATGCGCATGACCACCTCGAGTTTAGTTGCATCGATCTGAGGGTGGTTTTGGGCAAAGGATTCGAGTTGTTTCGCCATCTCCTCGAGATTGGAGTTGATGAAATTGGCCCCCATAGAGTCGCAGGTTTCAAACACCACTTCGAGCTGGTAATAGTCTGCGAGGTCGGCTGTTTTATCGACCAATTTTATCGAAGTGATCCCGCCTCCACGTGCCTCCATATTTGCGGTCAATGGTGCGGTGCGCTCACGTAACTCGCGTTCCAAGGAAGCAAAGTCGGTGAATAGCGGTGAGGCATCGCCTTCGAACATGAAGTGGACGTGTCCTATTTTCTCCGTGCTAAGCACCTCTGTCTTGAAGCCGCCACGTTCCAGCCAGTACCCAGCGCTCTTCGCTGCTGCTGCAACGACCGAACTTTCTTCGATGGCCATGGGTAAAGTGTAAAAGCGGCCGTTGATGTTGAAGTTTGGCGCCACACCGTACGGCATGTAGTAGTTCGTCATGGTGTTCTCTATGAACTCGTCATGGCGTTTTTGAACCTCGGCATCTGCATGCCAGTACGTGGAGAAAATTTCACGTGCTTCTTCGGGACGTGCAAAATTGGTGGAGGTTAACCACTCTAACTTTCCTTCTTTACTGAGCTTGGAAAATCCTTTGATGGGTTGGTTCATGGCAGCATTGTTTAAGTTGCAAAGGTAACGCCCAAGTGGAAAGATTGTTCTGAACGCTCTTTAAAGCATCGTTATGCGGACATGGGCACGTCGATAAGGAGAATTCTGCTGCCTGGGGATGTTGCATGAAGTTGAAATTCTGATGCGTCCCAGATGCCCAGCGCGTCTCGTTTCCCAAGCTCTTGACCTGCAACGTTGAAGCTGCCATCGATCACGAACGCATATACCCCGTTATTGCTGTTTTTGATGCGGTAGGTTTCATTGCCGCTTTCATCGAAGGTGCCCATGTGAAACCAGGTGTTTTGATGGACCCAAACTCCTGCATCATGAGCACTCGGGCTGAGTACTTGGTGCAGCTTGTTGGTTTGATTTAGGTCGGGTAGGGGGATTTGGTCGTAACGAGGAGTTACGTCGCGCTGGTTGGGGAAAATCCAAATTTGAAGAAACTTTACGTCTTCTGAAGCACTAGCGTTGTATTCGCTGTGAAAGATTCCGGTCCCTGCACTCATCACTTGGATCTCACCTTCTTTAATCACGGCCTTGTTTCCCATGCTGTCCTCGTGCTCGAGGTTTCCTTCTAAGGGGATGGAAATGATTTCCATGTTGTCGTGCGGATGTTTGCCAAACCCTTTACCTGGTGCTACAGCGTCGTCGTTGAGGACGCGCAGAAGTCCGAAGTTCATTTTTTGCGGGTTGTAATAGTTGGCGAAGCTGAAGCTGTGGTGGCTGTTGAGCCAGCCGTGATTCGCTGCTCCGCGGCTGTTTGCTGGGTGGTGTATCGTTTTCATAGGTCAAATATAGAATTGATTGTTGTTATAACAACGATATTGGTGTAAAAAAGTTCAGCAACGGGTGATTTTTTCGAAAAATTACAGTTGTTTCAGGACTTCCTGGTCGATAGCTTTTTGTACTTGAGCGAGTTCTCGGGAGTACTTGCGCAATTCTTCTAGACGACGATCCATTTCTGCTGCATTGATCGGACGCTGGTCATCGGCCACCTTGTTGAGGTGCTCTACCACGTTTTTCGCTTCGAACTTCATTCGATTCAGCAGTTTGTATTCGTCCTTTTTCAAAGGGTGCATGTGCTTGTAGATTGTGAATATCCTGGGACAAAAATCGGCCTTTAAGTGATAGCTTCGAACTTGGAGGTGGTTCTAGTTACTAACATTACTGCTCAAACGTATCTGTACGAAGCTGTTAAACAGGGTATTGAGGGTATTGTGGTGGTTGTTCGATTGTGATGTATCTTCTGCCAATAATTTAACGGCGGGGGAATTTTCTGGTAAAGGTACTGGAAGGCTATTCAGTCTTAATCAAACCAAATCGGTCATGAAAAAATATTTGACACTGCTGCTTTGTGCAGCGATGACTTCAATCTACGGGCAATCTTTTCCCTTCGATTTTGAATCTGCAACCGCTGGGATGCAAGGGTACGACGGTGCCACCTTTACGATAGAGACGAATCCGTCAGCGGCAGGTAATGCGAGTGCGAATGTAGGAAAGATCGTGAAGGTCAACGTAGGTGACCTTTGGGCAGGAGGAAAGATTGTAGGCCTTAGCTCGCTAGATTTTTCGAGTGCTGCGAGCAGCGTACTTTCCATGAAAGTGTATACTACTGAACCTGTTGGGACAGTGATCAAAGTGAAATTGGAAACACCGTATACCTCAGAGGTAGATGCGATAACTACGGTTAGTGGTGCTTGGGAAACGTTGACATTTGATTTCGGTATTCCGGCACCTTCTGGAAGTGTGGATCTTGTGATCATGCCACAACCGCATACCCAAGGTGGTGGTACTACATTTTATGTAGATGATATTCAGCAGGTTGCGGGTGTTATCGCTACGCCGCGCACGGACCTGCCTATCACTTTTGAGTCTGGAACTAACACAAAGCATTTCTTCAGTTTCGAGAGTGCGTCTTTTAAAAGCATTCCAAACCCAGATGTAAGTACGGGGAACATGAGTGCTAACGTAGGTCGTTTAGTACGTCATTTAGGTGCACCTTTTGGAGGTAGTAAAATCACTTTTGCAAATAATCTAGATTTCGACAACCATCCGGTAGTGACCATGAAGGTTTGGACCTCCGCGCCTGTCGGTACAAATGTGACTTTAAAGTCCGAAAAGCCTTTCTGGGGCGAGGAACGTACCGCTCAAACGACGAAATCGGGTGAATGGGAGACTTTGTCTTTTGATTTTTCTGGCGTGGTTGCTGACATGCCTACGTTGACTTTCCTTTTTGATTTTACAGCTGGAAGTACCAACGTAGGAGACGGTTCTGCGGCATCGACGTTTTATTTTGACGACGTAAAGTATGCAACCGTTCCTTTGGCAACTCCGGAGTTGTCTTTGACGAGTTTCGAGGTTTATCCGAATCCGGCTTCTTCGCAGTGGCTTATCACTAACGCTGAGGTCGCTTCGTTTGACGTTTCTATTCTGGATCTAAACGGTAAGCTTCTTGGCCAATTTCAAGGCATCAACTCCAAGGTATTGATCGACGCTTCGGCATATGCAGCAGGAACCTACCTTGCTAAGATTACCTCAGGTCAGGGAAGCCAATTTTTGAAATTGACTAAACTCTAAATTCTTTATTCGGATTTTAGTTTAAAAGCCCCATCAAAATGAATTTTTGGTGGGGCTTTTTTTATTCGATTTGTGCCTGGAATTTAAAAAGCCTTCTAAAGGCATGCTGAGTCCCAAATCGCACCCCAAGTCTGAAATGGGTCATAAAAAAAGCCCCACAGTCAAACTGAGGGGCTTTTAAGTGGTGGTGATGGACGGAATCGAACCGCCGACACATGGATTTTCAATCCATTGCTCTACCAACTGAGCTACATCACCTCCGTAAGAGGACGGCAAATATAAGTGGGTTCCCCGATTTGGGAAAGGGTTAACGAAAAAAAGTCAACTATTTTTGCGGTCAATCGGTAAATTGCCCGCTGCTAAGGCGAGAAAACTATGAATCCAATTCTTTTTGATCTAGGGAACACTGCAGCTAAGGTATTGGACACCAGTACCAATGAAATCCTTAGGTTCTCAAAAGACGATTTCAAGGGCTTTCTTAAAGAACACGAGCGTCGACAATTTTTTGGATATGCATCTGGCTCAACCTCTTTACGCTTTGACCAAAGTCAGTCTATTCGCCTATTGAAGGAAGATGATGTGTGGCCGTTAGCATCCAAGTACAAGAGTATGTCTACTTTGGGAATGGATCGTTGGGCGCTATGTAATGCGCATTTTCTTGAAGGTCATCAGAACTTTCTTTTAGTTACTTTGGGCACTTGTATCACCTACAATGTTGTCCGTGAAGGAGTGTTTTTAGGCGGTGCCATTTCGCCCGGCTGGGAAATGCGATACGAGGCAATGAATACAATGACAGCGGCCTTGCCGCGCGTCCAATATTCTGAGACTTCAGCGTTATTGGGTTCAGATACCGAAGGTAGTTTGCAAGCCGGTGTAGATATAGCATTGCAGAAGGAAATGGAAGCTATGATCGACGACTATACTGCTACTTTCAAACTAAATCGAGTCCTTATTTGCGGAGGACATTCAGAACGTTTGCCTAAGCCCCTAAAAAACTACATATTTGCACCCGTTAATTATGAACTACATGCCATTAGGCACCTCTACGATTATTATGCCGAAAACGGTACGCTTTAAAGCTCTTCTTTCAGCCACACTTTTTGCGCTGAGCCTAGTGGTACCAGGTAGTGTAGCTGCTCAGACCAACTCAGTAAGTCCGTTAAGTATCAACGGTTTTGGTGAAACATCCTTTGGAATTACTCCAAATTATCTCGCTATGGGCGGGACAGGTATTGCGAATATTGACCGCTTCTCGATCAATATGCTGAACCCTGCAGGGTATACCAACATGGATTTTGCAACCTTAGAAATGAGTGGTGCGCATCGATCTTTTAGACACCGCGTTACGGACGAGGACATTGATCAGACGAATTTTAATACCTATTATGATTACTTCGGATTTGGTTTCAAGTTCAACGAGTATTTCGCGGGCTCTTTTTCTGTAAGCCCATTGGCAGCTAAAGGATATAGTATCAGCGTGGTCGATTCATCGGACGATTTTGGCGTGTATGAATACCGTTCAATTGGTAAAGGCGGTTACGATAAGTTCACTTTTGGACTTGCTGCACAGCCATTTAAATGGATTTCTGTAGGAGCCAATGCTAAATACATTTTTGGTGAGATCGACGAAAGCAACAAAACGATCATTGCTGATCCGGATTTCTTGTCGGTGAGTAATTCGCGAAGAACAGGTATTAGTGATTTCACTTTTGATTTAGGAACGCAGCTAAAATTTGAATTTGGTGAATACCGCATCACGGCCGGTGGCGTTTACGCTTTAGGTCAAGATCTAAATGCGCGTCAAATCTCTACACAATACACCTTCATCAACAGCGGGATCGCTGAGTCTGTAGTTGATACACTCTTTTACGACTTAAGTGAACAAGGCCGCGCCGTACTACCGTCTAGTTACGGTGTGGGTATTGGTTTTACCAAAAACGTCAATAATTCTCCAATCAACGCTTGGGACATATTGGTGGATTACCGCGTAACTAACTGGGACGAATTCAGATCATTCATTCCAAACGGAGGTATTGACCCCGGAGCAACAATGCTCAACAGCGAGCGTATGAGTTTCGGTGCAGCGATTGTGCCTGCTTACTGCTTCCCAGCGCTCGGGAGAAGCAGAAACTACTTTGTGCTGGCACGATACCGCATTGGTGCATTTCAGGAAGTTGGACAATACCAATGGGATGGTGTAGGATATACTTCACGTGAGTTTAATGCCGGAATTAGCTTCCCAGTGATCTACAGATCTTTAGCGCCTGGTGAACAAAAGGCAAGCTTTTTGAATATAAGTATGGGGAGAGGTCAAAGATGGGATGGAAACTCAGCAAACCTCCGCGAAGATTATTGGAATTTCAATCTAGGTATCACTTTGAACGACAAGTGGTTCCAGAAATTTAGATATAGATAAACAACAATTGATTATGAAGAGAATAGTATTCCTTCTTGTGGCAGTAGTAATGACTGCTAACGTAAATGCCCAAAATAAATGGGGTGAATCGGTAGCCGATTCTGTGATTTGTTATGACAACTACAACATCTTTGGTTCTTTCTATCAGAGCAAGGATTATGCTGGTGCTTTCGAGCCATGGTTAAAAGTTTACCAGACTTGCCCTGCCGCGAAAAAAGCAACGTTCATCTACGGTCCTAAGATTGTTGAAACGAAAATTAAGGCAACAACAGATCCCGCAGAGCGCCAAGGATATGTTGACCTGCTTGTTAGTTTGTACGATGATCGTCTCCAGTA
>CATITW010000333.1 GCA_949547975.1 Cryomorphaceae bacterium
ATTTTCACTCACACCCGCTTTTGAATGTCACGATCTCGCCGATATGTGGTCTCAGTTCAAAGGCGTGAAATTTCCGTCCGACTTGCGCATTGTATTGACCGGGAAGGGGCGCGTAGCTAACGGCGCAGTAGAAACCCTCGAGGCAGCGGGCATTCCATCGTGCAGTCCGGAAGAATTTCTTGCCGGTGCGCCTGGTCCGGTCTGGACCCAATTGGACGCGGAGGAATACTACCGAAAATCTAACGGTGAACCCTACAGCAAGCAGGATTTGTACCATGACCCAACCGATTTTGAAAGTGCCTTCATGGAGTATGCAGCAGTTGCGACCATGTACATCGCCGGTCACTATTACGATGCTCGTGCTCCCTATATTTTTACTCGAGAAGATGCGGCTAGTGACGCGTTTAAAGTGCGGTATGTAGCAGACATCAGTTGTGACATCGACGGCCCTGTGGCTTCGACCTTGCAGCCTTCTACAATCGCAGATCCATTCTATGGATATGATCCAAAGTCTGCCGCTGTTGTGGATCACAAAGCCAGCGATGCGATTGGTGTCATGGCAGTAGATAATCTTCCCTGCGAGCTCCCTCGCGATGCATCGCTCAGTTTCGGAAAAGATTTGCTGACGCACGTGCTTCCTGCACTGTTTGACGGCGATGCAGACGGTGTGCTAAGTCGGGCTACAGAATGTCAGCAAGGGGCGTTAACCGAGGATTTCTCGTACCTTCAATCCTACATCGATCTTCCTTAAACGTGTCTAAAAAAAGCGCATTACATATCAGCAAAGGCGTAGAAGATGCCCCGAGTATAAATCCGCGCCTGCGCGTACAGGGCAAATTATCTCTGGGCGCTGAAGAATTATTGGCAGGCATTCGCTCCGGTGATTTGGCTGCCTTGGCTCGAGGGATCACCTTGGTTGAAAGTAGTGCGGTAAAAGACCGTGAACAAGCCCGGGTGCTCTTGAGCGGAGCCCTTAAGTTTTCTGGAAACGCCTTGCGTATCGGCGTAAGTGGTGTGCCTGGCGTGGGAAAAAGTACCTTCTTAGAGCATTACGGCGTGCGCTTGCTTGAACGAGAGCCAGAGGCACGTGTCGCAGTACTTGCTGTTGACCCTTCAAGCTCTAAAAACCACGGATCCATATTGGGGGATAAAACCCGTATGGTAGATCTGGGGAAGCACCCGCGCGCATTCATTCGGCCCTCAGCTTCAGGAGGCGCATTGGGCGGTGTTGCCCGTGCTACGAAAGAAGCCATGATTTTGTGCGAAGCTGCTGGATTTACACATGTATTTGTGGAAACGGTAGGTGTAGGACAGAGCGAAACGTTGGTGGCGCAACTGGTGGATTGTTTCCTGTTTTTAGCGATGCCCGGAACAGGGGATGAGCTGCAGGGTATCAAAAAAGGCATCATGGAAATGGCGGACGTCATCGCTATGAACAAGAGTGAAGGTCAGCGACGTGCAGCCGCAGAGCGCAGTGCCTTGGAGATCAAACGAGCCCTTCAGCTGTTCGTCAAAGGGCACGAGGAGTGGATCACTCCGGTTACGCTGATTTCTGGTTTAGAAGGGGAGGGCTTTGAGGAATTGGCCCAAGATCTCGAACGCTATGAAAGGCACCA
>CATITW010000334.1 GCA_949547975.1 Cryomorphaceae bacterium
ACGATCTCTAAAAAGGGGCAACGCATGCCGTCTAGCCCGATTCGCAAATTGGTCCCATTCGCAGAACAAGCAGAGGCGAAGGGAAATTCTGTTTACTATTTGAACATCGGGCAACCGGACATACAGACGCCTATTGAGGCACAAGAAGCTATCAAAACAGCGGATGTACCTGTGCTCGCCTACAGCCACAGCGCTGGCTTTCAGTCGCTCAGAGAGGGGCTTGTTCGTTACTACAATGGCAAACAACTGCCCGTTGCACTCGAGGATATTATAGTCACTACCGGGGGCTCAGAAGCGTTGTTATTTACCTTCGGCTCTGCTATGGATGAAGGCGATGAGCTTATTATTCCGGAACCGTTTTATGCCAACTACAACGGATTCGCTACGGCGAGTGGCGTAACGGTAGTGCCCGTAGAAGCTACCATAGAAAATGGATTCGCCTTGCCGCCGATCAGCGCATTTGAAGCCGCAATAACCGAGCGCACGAAAGGTATCCTGATCTGTAATCCGGGCAACCCCACGGGCTATTTGTACAGCAAAGAAGAGTTAGAGCAGTTGAAGGAATTGGTCATTAAGCACGATTTGTATTTGATTGCCGACGAAGTGTACCGTGAATTCACGTATGACGACGCCGTTCATCACAGTGTCTTGAGTATGGAAGGCTTAGAGGAACATGCGATTGTTGTCGACAGCTTCTCAAAACGCTACAGCATGTGTGGAGCTAGAATCGGTTGTTTGGTCAGCAAGAATACTGCATTTATGGCGGCTGCAATGAAGTTTGCTCAGGCGCGTCTCTCCCCTCCTACCTACGCTCAGATAGCGAGTGAAGCGGCTTTAAAAACATCGCAAAGCTATTTTGATCAGGTGAATGAGGAATATGTCGAACGTCGGAACGTACTTGTCGACGGACTCAACAGCATTGAAGGTGTATTTTGTCCAAAGCCTAAGGGCGCTTTTTATGCCGTCGCATCCTTCCCAGTGGAGAGCACTGAGCACTTTGCAGAGTGGCTACTGAGCGAGTTCGATCATGAAGGCAAAACACTCATGATGGCACCTGCGGCGGGCTTTTACGCGAAACCAGAATTGGGCGCACAACAAGCACGTCTCGCTTACGTTTTGAATGTAGAAGCACTCAAAGACTGCGTTGAAATATTGCGCGAGGCGCTAAAAGTGTATCCATACACCACCCGTTAATTAGAAAGCGAAACACTAGTGATTGTACAAATCAACCATAGCCTAAAGCATCTCAATACTTTTGGCATCGACCAAAAAGCTTCCAGACTTATCTGGGCACATAGCGCGGATGAAATTCTGCATTATGTGAAGCACCACGGCGCGCCGAAACTCGTACTGGGCGGCGGTTCGAATATGTTGCTGACCAAGGATGTGGAAGGCGATGTACTCAAAGTGGATGTGCACGGAAGAAAAGTGGTTTTCGAAGACGACGATACCGTACATATTCGTTTAGGAGCTGGAGAGAATTGGCACGATGTGGTATTATGGACCCTCGGTCAAGGACTTGGCGGCTTGGAAAATCTGAGCTTAATTCCTGGTAACTGTGGTACTGCGCCCGTTCAAAACATCGGCGCTTATGGCGTAGAGCTTAAGGATGTCTTCGTTCAGTGCGAGGGTGTTCGTATCGATACCGGTGAGCACTTTAGTTTGACAAAAGACGAGGTCCAATTCGGATACCGCGACAGCCTATTCAAACGCGAGTGGAAAGGCAAAGCCATCATTACCCGCGTCACCCTAGCGCTTTCCAAACGCAACCACAAACGCAACACCGGGTACGGTGCGATACAGGAAGAACTGGAGAAATTAGGCATTACAGAACCTACTCCTACCCAGATTAGTGATGCCGTGATTGCCATTCGAAAAAGCAAATTGCCAGATCCAAAAGAGATTGGAAACAGCGGGTCCTTTTTCAAAAATCCCGTTGTGGACGAAGAAACAGCACAGGCATTGAAGCTGCGTTACGAGGATCTACCTACTTATGCGGTAGAAGGAGGTGTGAAAATTGCTGCAGGATGGCTCATCGATAAAGCGGGATGGAAAGGACACCGAGAAGGCGACGCGGGCGTACACGCAAAACAGGCACTGGTTCTGGTCAACTACGGAGGGGCCACTGGAAGTCAAGTCTATGCACTCGCAGAACACATCATGGATGATGTCCACAAGAAGTTTGGAATTCGCTTGGAGGCAGAAGTCAACTTAATATGAGCAACAAAACAGTAGCATTCCATACGTTAGGCTGTAAACTAAATTTTGCGGAAACCTCAACGATCGCCAAAGCATTCCTTGAGAGCGGTTTCGAGCGTGTCGAATTTTCTCAAGCGGCTGACGTCTATGTTATTAACACGTGCTCAGTAACGGAAAATGCGGACCGCGAATGTCGCAATATTGTCGGCCGTGCGCTTCGTTCCAATCCAGACGGATTCGTCGTTATCGTAGGTTGTTACGCACAGCTTAAGCCCGAACAAATCATGCAAATGCCAGGCGTTGATCTGGTTTTAGGCGCGACTGAAAAATTCAATGTAACCCAATTTTTAGGAGCCCTTGAAAAAGTCGACGGAGACGCGGCTATCCACAGTTGTGAAATCTCTGAG
>CATITW010000335.1 GCA_949547975.1 Cryomorphaceae bacterium
AGCTCCGAAGTAGCGGTCCCCAACATGGCAATGGTGATGATGATAAACAATGGGTTCAACAGCGCACGGTACATTTCGCTGTCCGAAACGGAATTGGCCACGCGTTCCGTAACTGGAAACTCAAGGCGCTCCATTTGAATGGCATACCAGATCGTTGGGATCAACATTACCGCCATCATCAGTTGCCAATTCAGGCCTGCCTTCCCAAAAGCGAAGGCGACCAATGACCCAATAACGATACCTCCAGGGAACCAAAGGTGGAACTGGTTCAGCTTCGTAGTCTTCTCTTCAGGATAGATTGAAGCGACCAACGGGTTACATACGGCTTCCACCATACCGTTGGCTAGACCAATTAAAAGGGTAGATGTCCACAAGGACCAAAAGCCCCCTGCGAAGATGGTGAGAAGGATGCCAGCGAAGTGGCCGAGGTACGCCAGGCGCATCAAATTCTTCATGCCGACCTTGTCCACAATGGCACCTCCAATGATCATGGAAACAGGGAATCCCCAGAATGCTGTGGCCGCGATACGACTGAGTTCGCTGGTATTTAATTGAAATTCTACTCCCAGATCGCCCAAAATCCCGGCTCGGATTCCAAAGCTCAAACTGGTTACCAAAAGACTTGCACAACTGGCTATAAAAAGTGCACTTCTGTTAGACGTGTTAGTCATCGTTTCAAAGAGTGTTAGTGTTACAAGTGTACAATATACACTTTCTAACTTTACGCTGTGCGTTATTGTGACAAAAAGTCACACACTGTTTTAGTGGGCTCCGAAGCCTCCCAAATTCAATGCCCTTGGGAGAAGTGTGTTTTGGACATTTATGGCTACTTTGCAATTCTAAACGCATCACAAAATCTATGAAAGGCAGATTGAGAGCCGCAATGATTGGCGGCGGTCCAGGAAGTTTTATTGGCGGAGTTCACCGCATTGCTGCACGTATGGACGGCGAATACGATTTGGTTGCCGGTGCCTTCTCGAGCAAACCTGAAAAGTGTTTGGAGACTGCCCGCGAGCTCGGGATTTCTGAAGATAGAGCCTACGGGAGCTGGAAGGAGTTGATCGAAAAGGAATTGGAGCGTCCGGAAGAGGATCGCGTTCAAGTCATCATGATTACCACGCCCAATCACGTACATGCTGCGCCAACCATTGCTGCCTTGGAAGCAGGCTACCACGTCGTTCTAGACAAGCCACTTTGTACTTCGATGGAGGAGGCTCATGCCATTGAACAGGCCGTGGCAAAAGCTACGGGAATGTTCTGCCTGACCCACACCTACACCGGCTATCCTATGGTCAAGGAGGCCAAGCACCAGATTGCTTCGGGCGCTTTTGGTAAGGTGCGTAAAATTTATGTCGAGTACCCGCAAGGATGGTTGTCTACCTTCTTAGAAAGCGAAGGTCAAACCCAAGCGGCATGGCGCACTGACCCGTCGAAATCGGGTAAGGTGGGTGCCATGGGAGATATCGGAACACACGCCTTTAATTTGGCAGAATATGTAAG
>CATITW010000336.1 GCA_949547975.1 Cryomorphaceae bacterium
CTATCTAATTATTTTTGAACTAGTAAAAATCAGTTCATGTGGTCTGCTTAATACATTTTTCGACGAAGACGAATGGCAAGCACACTTACGATAAGTGTGATACTACCAGAGAGTACATAAGGATAGGTGTAATGCCACCCGTAGACTAAGCCACCGATCGCAGGTCCCACTACGCGGGCCAAAGAGCCTACACTTTGGTTGGTACCTAGAATCTTACCCTGAGCATCTTCCGGAGCTAGCGTGGTCAAAAGGGTGCTTACGGTAGGGGTTAATAAGGCGTTACCGAAGGACAACAGTGTGAGCGATACTAGCTCAAAATAAAAGCGATCGGTTGGTGCGAAAGGCATAGTAAATAACCCTACTGCCACCAAGATGGTTCCAAAGACCAATAAATTTCGCTCGCCGAACCATTTGTTGAATTGGCCGATGAGACCTCCTTGAATGATGACCGCGAGCAAACCGATGTAGGCAAAGGTGTAACCGATGTGCATTTCGCTTAAACCAAAATGCTCCGCCCAAAGCAGTGTGGAGGTGATCTGCATCATACTGAAACCGAGGATGTACACAAAGTTTATCGTAAACAAAGCATTCACCTCATAGATGGAGCGAAAACGAATGATGTCTTTGAATGGGTTGGGAAACAGAATGGCTTTGTCCGATTTTACCTGGAGCGTTTCACCTAAAAAGAAATACGCGGAAAGTAGATTAACCACGCCCAGTGCTGCTGCAAAATAACCCACACCTTGTACACCGTAATATTCATTCAACACCCCTCCTATCGAAGGGCCAAAGATGAATCCCAAACCGAAAGCGGCTCCAATGATTCCGAAGGCTTTCGTTCGATTTTCCTTGGGTACAACGTCACTGATGTACGCTTGAGCCACACTTAAGTTTGCTGCACCAAAACCCTTGAGCATTCGCGTAGCAAACAACAACCACAGCACAGTGGCATTTGCAAAGAGTACATAGGCCACAATCATAATAGAGATGCTGATTAGCATGATCGGACGACGTCCATAACGATCACTTAAACCGCCCCAAAAGCTGGCAAACATGAACTGCATGATGCTAAACGAGGTACCTAAAAGACCGACCATAGCATCCGTCGCACCCAATGTTTTTGCATACGTCGGTAGGATGGGGATGATCAAACCGAAACCCATCAGATCTAAAAAGATGGTTAGAAACAGTACTGCGAGCGCCTTATTTTTCATCGGCGTGCTTTTTTAAAAGTGAAACTACTTCCACACCGTGATGCCCAACTTTGTAGGCATGTAATTCACGAGCTCGAAGGGTTGCTTCAAAAACCGTTTTAGCTTCTTTTTCGAATTGGTCAAAATCGCGGTATCGTGCGCTGTAATGACCGATGAGAAGATTCTTCGCCCCTGCTTCCTGTGCCACGCGAGCTGCTTCTTTAGCCGTAGAATGCAT
The DNA here is from genome assembly GCA_949547975.1 of Cryomorphaceae bacterium. Next base: position 1,432 of record CATITW010000336.1, read on the forward strand.
CGTGGTCAATGCGCGATCAGCACGATCCTCACAAAACGTGCTTTCGTGATACAATAGATCGACCCCCTTCACATATTCCGCGGTTTCAGGCACATACATGGTATCCGAGGCAAATGCATAACTCAGCGGTGCCGGTGGATCTGTGGTCAATTCTGCATTCGCCACTACCTCACCTTGGTCACTGGTCCAGTCTCTACCGTCCTTGATCCAATGATAATCACACACAGGTATCCCGTAGCTGTCTGCGACCGCCTTGTTCAAGCCGCGCTTCAACGGTTTTTCTTTAAACAGGAATCC
>CATITW010000337.1 GCA_949547975.1 Cryomorphaceae bacterium
ATATCGTTCTTATCCAACAAGGGAAGCGAGAGATAACTGCGAAGTAATCGGCCGCCCATAGCACTTACGGTGGTATCGATAACTTCTATAGTAGACACCCCAGAGGCATTCGACGGGTGAAACAACTCCAAATTTTGAATCGTAAATCCGTCCAGCCACATGAAATCGTCCAGCGCGATTCTTGAAAGCGTATTGATATGCCCAAGGGCTGAAAATTCGCTACGAGAAAGATGATGAATGATTGCACCTGCAGCTATGGCCGCTGGTGCACCCGGTTCAAGGCCAAAACCGCTCAGCCCTTGCGTCTTAAAATGCCCTTCAAGTTGCTCTGTCGTGTAGGCCTGCTCCCATACCCAACCGTCAACTCCGAACAAATAAAACGAATCTTCCAGCGACTTTCGAAGCTCGCGTTTCATCTCCTTAGGGTGAATGATCTCCTTCGGTGAATAGGTATGCAGCGCACCTAAGATCTTGTCACTCTCGTGCTCCGCATAGAAAAATGCACCCGTACTAATTTCAACAATAGCAAGTCCCCATGGCCCTTTCGGCGCTGGATAGAGGGCAGCGAGGTAGTTGTGTTGTTTTCCTGAAAGTAGCTCCGTGTTCAGGTTCAAACCCGGCGTGATCATATCGGTAACACCACGTTTGACCAGGCCTTTAACGGATTTTGGATCTTCGAGTTGTTCGACGATCGCTACGCGGTGGCCTGCTTTGACCAATTTTGGCAAGTAAGTCTGCAGCGCATGGTGTGGAAAACCCGCTAGTGCGGTTTCAGAGGCCGAGCCGTTCGAACGTTTGGTTAAAATGATATCGAGCGTTTGAGAAGCCTTTTCCGCATCACTGCCGAAGGTTTCGTAGAAATCACCCACTCTAAAGAGCAACATCGCCTCCGGGTGTTTCGCTTTGATCTCATCGAACTGACGCATCATAGGCGTCTGTTTCTTTGCCGCTTTTTTAGCCATTTATTTCGTTCTTTGCCTTACGCCTGAGCCGGTACAATTTCCCGCTCGAGCGATTGTCAAATGTAAGAGGTTCAGAAGGGATGAGAAAACTTAGAAACAGTGAATTGGGCAGATTGACCCCGGAGGAATATGCTACCGCCCAAAAAACGCCTCTTGTGCTGGTGCTCGATAATATCCGCAGCATGCATAATGTCGGAAGTCTATTCCGCAGTGCAGACTGCTTTCGAGTTGCCCACATCCATTTGTGTGGACTCACCCCCGTGCCCGGTCACCCAGAGATTGAGAAAACCGCTCTAGGCGCGACCGAATCCGTTGCTTGGACCCAGCATGAAGATACATTGAGCTGTCTGCGTGCCTTGCGGGAAGAGGGGTTCCGGATCGCTGCCCTCGAGCAAGCAGAACAGAGTCATGACTTACGCCATTATGCTCCACAAATGCCCCTCGCACTGGTTTTGGGTCATGAAGTCAAAGGCGTAGCTCAAGAGGTTGTAGATTTTGTCGATGATGTTGTGGAGATCAAGCAGTTCGGCACCAAACATAGTTTGAACGTCAGTGTGAGTGCAGGTATGGCGATCTATGCGCTGCATGCCGCTTGGAGCGAGTCATCTATTAAAAATTCGGACCACTTAAGCGCATAAAAAAGCCCAGTCACAAGGACTGGGCTCTCAACACAACATTGCAATCTTCTAACGATTAGTTGAAAGCAAAATCTACACGACGGTTTATTTTGTAGTCGTCGCTCAGCATGTCGTTTTCTCCGTTCGAGACGGTTTGAAGACGATTGCCTTTCACTTTAAATACTTCGTTGAGTGCTTTTTTAACAGCTTCTGCGCGACGTAATGCGAGTTTATTGTTGTACGATTCTGAGCCTACAGGGTCAGAGTATCCACGAACAGTAATGGTCACTCCTGGATTGTCACTTAAGTAACGTGCCACTACGGTGAGTTGCTCGTACGCACTTGGCGAAAGGCTAGAGCTCCCAAATTTAAAGTAGACGCTTGGCAGTAATGCTGCGGATCCACCTAGTTTGTTCGCTACGCCGATGGTCTGACCTTTAAAGTTGACCATAGCACCTGCCGCGGTGTTGTTCTCTTGATCGATACCGTCCGGAACGCCGTCCATGTCTGAGTCCATCGCCATACCATTGGCATCAACACGTACACCCTTTTGTGTAAAAGGATCTTTGTCTTTGTAGTTTGGAATACCGTCAGCATCTGAATCTAAGGCAGCTCCATTTCCGGCAACCTGAACACCCGCTGGGGTATCTTCTTCGATATCAAAGTAATCTGCGACGCCATCGCCATCTGCATCTCCTCCCATAGCATCCACCTTTTCGTTGAGGCTGGCCATATCATTTTGGAGCATTTTAATCTCGGTACAAGAGCTTAACAACGCTCCACCGATGAATAAGAATAGTAGTTTTTTCACGGTCTGAATATTTAATTTCTATGGTACTAAAGTACTATATCTAGAAATACCCGCAAGGATTGGTACTATTCTAACATCAAGAAGTACTTATGAGTACAAAATACGTGTTGGACGTGAAGTATCGGGACAGGTTGAGATCAGCTCCGTTATGGAGGCACCCGTGGCTGTGTCTATATAATAAGGATGAACTTCTTGGAGCGGTAGCAGAGCGAATAATCGCTGATGCAGTCGTGGGTGAGGCACATGCAAGTGCTCGGTGCTTGAACTGAAGTTATCGATGCACAAGAAGTCGATGTCAATGATCCGGTCGCTGTATCCTGCAGCAGAACGTGTTCTGCCGAGCGAAGATTCGATGTCTAAGCACGTTTGCATGGCGGTGTGGGGGTCGAGGGAGAATTGGATCTTTAAAGCAACATTTAAATAGGACTCGGTGCTATCGTAGCCCCATGCTTCGCTTTCATAGGCGCTGCTTCGTGCTAAAACTGTGCTAAAACCCCCTATAGACGCGATGGCCTGTTCTATATTCAAAGTTTTATCACCTAAATTCGTACCTAATAGTAGAACCCCCGTATACATGAAATCTTTCTTCACTACCCTTCTTGCGGTGTTTACCGCGTTTGTTTCACTTATCGTATTAGGCATCGGCCTCTTGTTTCTCGCAGCGCTGAGCGGCGATTCACAGACGGTAAAGGTAAAAGAGAATACCCTATTAAAAATTGGTTTGAATGGAACGCTTGCAGAGCGAAGTGTAGATGACCCTTTTGCCGATCTTGAACTAGGACTGCTCGGTGTGGGAACGGATGCGCAACTAGGTCTGGACGACTTGCGCACTGGACTGGAAGCTGCGGCAAAGGATGACCGTATTTCAGGCGTTTTGCTCGACCAAGGGGCCTTCTCTGCCGGTTATGGTGCACTCGAGGAATTTTCGGAATACCTCACGGCGTTTAAAGCTAGCGGTAAGCGCGTGTATTCGTACGGAGAGTACTACACGCAAAAAGGTGCATTCTTAGGTGCGTTTGCAGATTCGGCCATTCTTCATCCGGGCGGTATTTATGATGTCCGCGGAGTGGGTGTGAGTTTAACGTATTACAAAGACTTCTTCGACAAGGTCGGTATCGAACCGCTGGTGGTGCGAGGAACTGGGAATGATTTCAAAAGTGCCGTAGAGCCGTATCTCTACAGCGAGATGAGCGAGGAGAATAGATTGCAGTTGAGTGTTCTCACGGACCAATTCTGGTCGTTCCTCTCTTCGGGTTTCCAAGCAAGAGGTCTAGCGCCTGAAGTGATTGACAGTGCTGCGGCGAATTGGTCAGGGATGAATGCTGATCTCGTCCAAGAATTAGGATTCGTAGATGCCTTGGGCTACCGCGAGAACGTGATGGAACACTTTAAGGAAAACTACGAGCTCCTCTCTATTAGTGACTACGCAAGCACCATCGAGCAGCCGAAAGCCACCGATCGAATCGCGCTCATCTATGCGAATGGAACGATCGGAAATGGCTCAGGAGATGAAAATAGCATCGGGACCAAAAACATCATCAAAGCATTGAGAAAAGCCGACGACAACAAACGTGTTAAAGCGATCGTGCTGCGCGTTAACAGTCCAGGTGGAAGCGCACTCACTTCAGACATGATTCACCATGCTATAGAAGAGATCGAAAAACCCGTGATCGTGAGCCAAGGAAATTACGCCGCATCTGGGGGCTATTACATCAGTTGTAATGCCGACGCCATATTCACAAACTCTACCACCGTAACTGGTAGTATCGGGATCTTTATGAGCTTGTTCACCGGAGAGGAATTGCTGGAAAACACCTTAGGCCTTCACGTTGCCGAGGTGAAAACACATCCGTTAGCAAATTTCCCGGCCTTACACAAGCAGCCTAGCGAAGGGGAATATGCCGTGTTACAAAAGATGATCGACCGCGGCTATGCCGACTTCACAGGAAAAGTGGCAGAGGGCAGAAACATGAGTATGGACGATCTGTTGCCGCTTTGTGGCGGTCGCGTTTGGACGGGTAAAGATGCAAACGAGCTCGGCCTTACGGATCTTGAAGGGAACCTCAGCGATGCCATCGCCTATGCTGCGAAACAAGCGGAGCTGACCGACTACCGCATCTATGAGCTGCCTAGAGTCGAGGATCCAATCGACAAGTACCTGAAAGCCTTTTCGAACACTTCTTTAGTGCGTGGGGTTAGTTCAACATCATGGCTTGATAAACTGCTGGACCACCCGGCAGTTCATGAGCTGCAATATTTAACTGAAAACCCGGGGTTACAAGCAAAATTGCACCCGCTCTATTCTAACTTTTAATGGCTAAAAACCAGGTTTTTGCAGAACGACTTTATTACATCTTAGGTGCACTCTTTATCGCTGCGCTAATCACCTGTAATCTCATTGCTAATAAATTCATCAGCATTGATCTCGGTTTTAAAACCTTTGTGATCAGTGCCGGAGTTTTGCCTTATCCGCTGACCTTTTTGATCACGGATATCTTAAGCGAATTGTACGGGCGAAAACGCACTACACACGTGGTACTTAGCGGTCTTTTTGCCTCGATTTTCGTCTTGTTCATTCTATGGCTTGGTGCCCAATTTCCTGCGATCGATGGATCGCCTGTGGACGATGAGACGTTTAATAGCGTATTTCAAAACGCCTGGCGTGTGATTGCCGCCTCCATGTTTGCGTACCTCGCAGCACAGCTGGTCGACGTGCGTTTATTTCATTTCTGGAAAGGCCTCACTAAGGGACGCATGTTATGGGTAAGAAACAACTTCTCTACCATCGTTTCGCAACTCATCGATACCACCTTAGTCGTATTCGTATTGTTCGTAGGTGTAGAGTCTACAGAGACCATGACCGGATATATCATGGACGGATGGCTGTTTAAGGTACTTTGCGCATTGCTCGATACGGTCCTTATTTACGCGTTTATGGCTTGGGCACGCCGATTTTTCGGACTGCGTCTGGGTCAAGAAATCCGTTTGTAGTTATTCGCCGAAGCGCCAGACTACTCGACCTCAAGTCGCACCATAAAACCATCATGGCTGCGCACGTTAAATACACCCGAAGAGGTAATCAAGTATTGACCACGAATGCCTAAGAGCGTTCCTTCCCAGCTTTGGCCCGCTTCTTTGAAACTCATGCTCTTCACTTTGTCCAATTCAAAGTCTCCAGGGTATTGAAGATCCCAAACTTCATCATCGCCTGTGGCGTAGGCTTGGAGTTCTTTCGGCAGTACAGAAAGTGCATGGGCACGGGCCTTTGAAAGGTCCTCGTCCGAGGGGGTCCCTTTGAGCATCTCGCGCCAAGAGGTTTTATCGGTAAAGTGGTCCTTGAGAGCGACTTCGGCCTCCCCAGCAAGATACCGGTTCGGCGTTTCAAGAAGTTTTACGGCTTGCGCAGCACCTTGGTCCATCCAGCGGTAGGGAACCTGACTGTGACGAGTTACGCCGACTTTGATGCGGTCCGTTTTCGCCAGGTACACAAAATGGGGTTGCAACTGGAGTCGTTTTTCAAATTCGAGATCGCGCTCCTCGATCCCTAGATGAGCTTTGCTCAATTCAGGTTTCATGATCGATGGAGAGGCTTCGGGTTTGGTAAAGAAACACTCGCGGCAAAAGTTCTGGCGGTAGACCTCAGGAACTAATTGGCCACAGAAACACGTGTGATTGCCCTCGAAAGTCATGCGTAATTTGCGGCCGATCAAGCTGTTCATGACGAGTAAATCACTGCCCAATTTTAACCGATAACGAATCGTGGAATCAAAACTATTGGACATTTTCTTTAAAGGACCTTCGAATAGCATTTTCTCTTATTTTTATCCAACACAAACCACCTAGACCTTAACCAGATTGTCGTGTTTTATTCTCTAGTCAACAAAGTTATACGC